>NZ_AGVX02000298.1 GCF_000239155.1 Actinoalloteichus spitiensis RMV-1378 | reverse complement strand
AGTCCGGCCCCGACGGCCAGCGGCCCCGCGCCAGCGGGGCCGCCTTGATGAAGTAAAGAAACTCTGAACACACGGTCCGTGGTACCCCTCACTCTCCTCTTGAGGTGCACAAGCCATCCCGTACCCTGGTCCCAGGTGAGCTAGCACAGAGGGAGGTGAACAATGAGCAAAATCCAAAGGCACGTTCCGGAGTACCTACAGATCTCTACAGCGATTCGGGAGCGGATCGAGCGGGGCGACCTCGCTCCCGGGGAAGAAGTCCCCTCGGTGCGGGCGATCGCGGCGGAGTGGGAAGTCTCGGCTGCCACCGCCCAACGCGTCCTGGGTGCTCTGCGTGACGCCGGTCTAGTCGAGACGCGCCCGGGTAGATCGTCCGTGGTTCGACATCCTACGGCGGGCGGACCTCGACAGCGCTTCGAGACTATGTCGCGGACGGGACGGATCTACGCGCCAGGCGAGTACGCGCGCATCGTGAGCGCTGAGGTGGTGGAGGCTCCTGAACAGGTTCGTGACGCGCTGTCGCTCGGTACCCGGCAGGCTATCCGCAGAGTGCGGGTCCGCTACAACGCATCTGATGAGCCCGTCAGTGCTTCGACCTCCTGGTTTGACGCTGACCTGATCGACGTTGCTCCTGCCCTGCTCGTCGCCGACCGAATCACGATGGGCACGCCTGCCTACATCGCCTCAACGACTGGCCGTGTCCTCCGGTCAGCTAGCGACAGGTACACGGCCCGCGCGGCGACCAGCGAAGATGCGGCCGCTCTCGGATGCAAGCTCGGCGAGCCGGTGATGGCCGCGGAGAACATCATCTACGACCAGAACGAGCTGCCAGTCGAGTTCGGTGAGTCGGTCGTCCTTGCTGGTAGGTGGAGTTCGTACTACTCCTACCAGTTCTGACGCGGCCCGAGATCGCTACTCCATTCGAGTGATCTCGGGCACGGCTCTTGACGGTGTACTAGCACACCGGGTACTTTGGGGTTACACAACAGCGAAGAGAAACAACCAAGGTGTGCTAGCACACCGAGCACTAGTAAGGAGTACTGGTGAGGAACATCCCGGTGAACCTGAGTGGCTACAAGCTGATGGTGACGGAGGAGCCGCAGATCAAGATGCGGACGTCGGAGTCTGGCGCGGAGGAGGTGGTGACGAACTTCGAGGGTGAGACGCAGTTCGTGGTGTCGCTGTTCGCCAAGCAGCGCCCGGCCGAGGGGCAGCGCGCCCCCAAGGGCGAGGAGATCCGGGTGACGCTGCGGACCGACCCGGGAGAGGGCTTCGCCGAGGGCACCTACGTCGAGCTGATCGACGCGACGGTGAGCCCGTGGCAGATGACCCGCAACGGTCAGATGAGCGCGGGGTTGGCGTTCTCGGCCAACGGGCTCAAGCCGCTGCGCTGACGCCGCACTGACCCGTACATCCCCTTTCCTTAAGGGGCTCGGCCTATCGGCCAACTGTTCTTTGAAAACTCCATAGTGGTTAAGCGCGCCCGAAAAAAGAAATGTGCTGCGGCATTGTGTCCGCTTGTTCTTTGATAACTGAATTGCTCGGTGCGTGGTCTTGGCCCCACTCGACGTCGTGTCAAGTGGGGTCTTGACGGTACACCGAATGAAATGAGGTGGCGTGAATGGATGACGACCCGGAGTGCACGATCAGTGTGCACGGTGGCGTTCTGGACGAAGTCGAACGGCGTATTCGGGAGGAGCTGAGGTGATGCGCTACACCGAGGGTGGGTGCATACCAGGGTCGGGTGTGCGGGTCTTGCCGCCGAAACCCAAGGGAGGGAAGTGAGTTACTTCATCGAGGTCTTGGGGCAGTGCGAATGCGGCTTCGTGTACGTCGAACTGACGGAGCTGTTCGAGCACATTACGGAGTGCCCCCAGAGCACGTACTGAGGTCGCCGAAGACATCGGAAGGTGAGCATGACGACTGAATCGACCCTGGGTGACTTCCGAGAGGGGCTGGAGGCGGCCTGGTACCCGGTCTTCCGGGAGAGGCACTCCCTGCACCCGCAACTGTACAACCTGCTGGAACAGAAGATGTCGGAGTGCGTCCAGATCATCGCGGAGGCCGAGTTCCGCGGTCGCTACCCGAACCCGAGGAGTTGACGCATGCAGTCGCAGACCGTGAACCGGTACGCCAAGGAAAAGTATCAGCAGATCGTGACGGGGATGGAGGAAGTCCGTATCGCGATCGAGGAGGCGGAGCGGCTTCACCGCAAGATGCGGGAGCCGGTCCACGAGAAGTTCGGAGGCTGGCAGACCCCCGACAAGGAGGAGATCAAGGACGGAATCGAAAAGGCCAAGCGCGACCTGGAGACCTTCCGGGAGGAACTGAAGAAGCAGGAAGTGGAGCTGCTGTCCCGCGACTGGAGGATCTGATGGCGGCGAAGTACAACGTGAGCCGGGTGACCGGGGATCTCGACAAGGGCATGAAGCACGTCAAGGAGGGAATGCGCGGAGTCCCGTTCCGATTCGGAACGCTGAAGAGGAGGCACGACGAGTTCGCCCGATCGATGGCAGCGCTGTCGGTGGCGCTGGACTCGGCGTCGCCGCTGATCGACTGAAGGAGGGCCGGTCCCGGGATTCTTGCAGGAATGCGGGACCGGCCCCCCGTCACCACTGGGAGTGGTCATGTCTCAGGCTACTAGAACCGATCGGGGCAGTGCGTCGACTCGACGTCGGGGACGTGAGTTCGACGCCGCTATCTGGATGGCACGACACCCCGGCTCTCTCTACGTTCCGGGCGCGATCGCGGCGAGCATGGCACAGTTCGGCCCCCTGCCGACGTCGGCTGTGGTAGCGGGGTTGGGTGTTGCCGGGCTTGCGTGGTACCGGGCCGATCCCCCGTCCTGGGACCGCTACGCGGCACCACGACTGCGGTCGTTCCGGCGGCGGTGGTGGTCCTACGTCGGCCCCCGGTGGACCCGGGTCATGCGGGACGCGGACCTGACGAGGGAGAACCGCAAGACTGGAGAAGAACGGGTGCCGCGCGTGCTCCGGGTCCGCTCGGTCACGCCGTCGATCGACATGGTCGACGTCCGCATGGTGCCCGGCCAGACGGTGCGTCAGTGGCAGGACCTCGCCGATGCGATCGCCTCCGCGTTGGCCGCTGAGCGTGTCGCCATCACCAAGCTCAAGCCGCAGCACCTCCGGCTCGTGGTGGAGCGGGAAGACCCGTTCGATGGAGCGGACCCGGTTGAGGCGCAGCCGATTCCAGAGTCCTCGGAGGACGTGGATCTCACCGCGCTCCCCTTCGGCGTGACGGAGCACGGCGGGGCGTGGACCGAGTCGGTGCTCGGCCGCCATATCCTCGGGGCTGGCGCGTCCGGCTCCGGGAAGGGCTCGCTGATCTGGAACCCCCTGCGCGCGATGGGGCCGATGATCCGGGACGGCCTGGTCCGCATCCGATTCGTCGACCCGAAAAGAATGGAATCGGCCTCGGCTGGGCCGTTGTTCTACCAGCATTCGTTGTGCACGGACGCTGAGGGTAATGCTGACATCGGCGACGGGGTTGACGTCATCGAGTCGTGGCGAGACGACCTGATACAGCGACAAAAGAAGCTGGGCAGTGAGGGCAAGCGGAAGTTCACTGTTTCACGTGAAACACCTCTCGACATCCTGATTGTCGATGAGATAGCGATGCTGTCCGCCTACGGGAATTCCGGAGATGTCAAGCGGGCGATCCGGCTCATGGCGGAGGGAATGACCCAGGGGCGGGCGGCAGGGTTCGCCCTGTGGGGCTTCGTTCAGGAACCCACAAAAGACGTTCTGCCGGTCCGGGACCTCTTTACGACTCGAATTTGCCTGGCTATCGGATCGGCGAACCACGTCGACGGAGTCCTCGGGGACGGCATGCTTCAGGCAGGTGCGCTCGCCCACGAGATCCCGCTGGGCACGCACGCCGGGGTGGGGTTCGTGAAACACGAACAGCAGCGCTACCCGTACCGAGTACGGGCCTCGTGGGTGGCCGATGACGACATCGCTGAGCTGGTCAAGAACTACGCACCGGAGGACCCCTACGACAACGTAGTAGAGCTCCACGGTGACCGGGAGGTGGCCTGATGGGACAGCTCGACATATTCGGCGGAGAATCCGAAATCCCGAAGCCGAAAGCAAGGTCGGAAAGCGCCGCGTTCGGGACAACGCCGGACGAACTGAGAGACGCGCTGGAACTGATCGCACGGGGAGATACCGGCGTCGTGGGCCAGTGGTCGCAGGACGTGGTGACTCTTGACGGAGACACCCTGTCCTCCCACGTCCCCCGGCACCACGCGCGCGCGGTGGTGGCGCTTCTGGAGCAGGGTTTGGCAACGGTCAGCGAGACCGTACGAGCTCGACAGGGCGCGGTCACCCGCGTGGTGGACCTGCTCGCGCTCTCCACGCGGGGAAAGAAGCTGCACGCGAAGTGGCGGTCGCTGTCGAGAGGACAGGGGTGTACGAACCCGGGAAGGAGTACTCGTGAGCGATGAAATTGACCTGGGGTTGGACGAAGGCTCCCGGGCGTTGCTGCGGCAGGCGCTCGCGCTCGTCTACGCGGAGAGGGCGGGGGAAGCCGGTACCTACGGTGGTCAGTTCGTGGACATCTACGACGACGCTATTCACCCCGTGCCCGGCGATTTCGCCGAGATCCTGGAAGGCTTCCTGGGAATGGGCCACCTCGCCTACGGGGACACTCTCGTCACCGTGGATGAGGACGGCGTGACGCGACCGGTGCGGATGCTCTACATGACTCGCAGTGGACGAGCGATCTGGGCCTACGCCACCGGTGACCGATGATGCGATGGTGGCGTGACCGCGTCCGGGTGGACGTCGAAGCGGGTGTCACTCGGCCGGTGATCCGCCTGCGGCAGCGGCAGGCTGAATCTCGGAATCTGCGGGCACTGGTAGACGATCCGGACGTTGCTGCGGCCAGGCTGGACCGGACACGGCGGCGGATCACCACCGGGATGTGGTGGTTCCTCGCCGCCGGTCTGGTCTTCACCACCGCCGGCGTGCACGAGTTCATTGCCGGCGACCGTCCGATCAGCGACCCGCTCTGGTGGGCTGCGTGGTTCGTGGAGCCGATGGTGGCTGGGATTCTGATTCTGCTGCTGAGCTGGGAGTCAGAGATCTTGTCGCGGGGAATCGAACCGGCCAGCGAGCATGTGACCCGACTCAAGCGATTCCTGCTGTTCTGCACGTTCTTCATGAACGTGTACCCGGCTGTGTTCGGTGACTCCTTCGACTTCGGGATGTTGTTCATCAAGGGCATGGTCCCGGTGATCGTCTTCCTCCTCGCGGAGGCGATGCCGATCGTGCAGCGGCGGATGCGGCAGGCCATCTCCGACTGTTACGACCGGGCTCGGCAGGCGGCCGACGATGCGCCGGTTCAGCCTGTCCCGGTGGCGACAGCCGGCCCCGAACCGGTGCCTGCGGAGCCGACCGTCCCGATGACGCCGATTTCGGCGCCGGAAGCAACACCGACTGTTGCCGATGTCGGGGAGGTCGCGCGGCGGCTGCGGCTGCCTGACGCGCTGACCGCTCCACTGCGGTCGGTCGCCGAGGACGCGGCCGCACGGGGTCGTCCGGTCACCGCTGACGACGTCCGTTCTGCGGTGCGGGTACCGGTCGACCTGGCTGAGCGCATCGCCTCGGCACTGCACCCGGCCACTACCTGACCCTCCGATCACACCCCCGTTCACGAGGCGGGCGCGACCCCTTCCCCTGGTCGCGCCCGCCTCTTCGTCTTTGGAGGTCCCTCATGTCCACACTCGACGAACGCATCCGCCTGCGCGTCCAGGCGGGTGATTTCACTCAGTGGCGCGAGAAGGTCGAGGCAGTGGGTGGCTGCTCGGTGCCGATTCGCCTCGGCGGTGCCTGGCAGGTCCAGACTCCTGACGGGCACGTCCTGGCCAAGCGTGCCGGCGCTGTCTTCGCCCCCTGCGGCAACCGACGCGAGTCGGTCTGCCCAAGCTGTAGTGACCGGTACTCCGCCGACGCCTTCCACCTGCTGCGAGCGGGCCTGGCTGGCGGGGCCAAGGACGTGCCCCTGTCGGTCCGCCAACGGCCCCGACTGTTCGTCACATTCACCGCGCCGTCGTTCGGCCCGGTGCACTCTCGGCGCACCTCGTCCCGGGGGCGGGTGGTGCCCTGTCGCTGCGGCGACTACCACCACCGGGCGGACCCTCGGATCGGCGCCCCCGTCGACCCGGACACCTACGACTACGAGGGCGCAGTGCTGTGGCAGGGCGCGGCCTCGACTCTGTGGGCACGGACCATGACCCGTCTACGCCGCGCGGTCGCCCACGCAGCCGGCCTGACGGTGAGGGAGTTCCCGAAGCACGCGCGGCTCTCGTTCGCCAAGGTCGGCGAGTACCAGACCCGGGGGCTGATCCACTTCCACGCCGTGCTCCGCCTCGACGGGCCAGACGGTGCCGCCGCCCCGTCCCCCTCGTGGGCGACCACGGACCTGCTTACTGAGGCCGTCGCGCTCACCGCTCGCACCGCCAAATACCACGACAAGACCACCGGGCGAACCTTCCAATGGGGCTCTCAGGTCGACATTCGCCCCATCCACGCAGACCAGGCCGCCACCCTCGAAGGCCATGCCGGCCAGATCAGCGAGGAGGCCCTAGCCGCCTACGTCGCGAAGTACTCGACCAAGGGAACCGGCACGACCACAGCGGCCGATCGCCCGATCCGCTCCCAAGCCGACATCGACCGGCTGAAGATCAGCGCCCACCACCGCAGGATCATCCAGACCGCCTGGGATCTCGGGGCACAGCCGGGGCTCGCCCACCTCCGCCGATGGGCACACATGCTCGGTTTCCGGGGCCACTTCCTGAGCAAAAGCCGCTACTACTCGACGACGTTCAAACGCCTCCGCGAAGACCGCCGAGAATGGCGACTCACCGAAGCCCTCCACACTCTCGGAGTCGACCGCGCAAGCGTCCTCGTCGTCAACTCCTGGGAGTTCCTCGGTACCGGATACCGCAGTGACGCAGAACGTGAACTCGCCGAAGGAATCTACGAAAACCGACGCATGCAACGCCAACAGAAACACCGACAGGAAGAGGTCTGACGATGAGTGCCGCTCGTGCCGCGTACTCCGTCTCCGAGGTCGCGCGGCTGCTGGGGATCGGCCGCAGCCTGGCATACCACCAGGTGCGAACCGGTGTCATCCCCGCTCGCCAACTCGGCGACCGGTGGGTGATCTCAAAAGCCCGTTTTCACAAGTGGTTGGATGAAGAGGAGGCTATGTGATGGGCCATGTGGTCAACACGCCGAGCGGGAAATGGCGTGCGAACTGGCGGGAGCCCTCGGGCAGACAGGCGGCGAAGACCTTCGCGACCAAGCGCGAAGCGAAGGCGTTCCTGGCTCGGATCGAGACGCAGAAAACAGACGGCGGCTACGTTTCGCCGCACGCGGGTAGGACGCTGTTTGGCGATCATGCAGCGCGCTGGATGACAACGTGGAACACGGAGTTGACCACGAGGGCACGCGACGAATCGATCATGCGAACGCACGTGCTGCCGCAGTGGGCTACCTGGCCGCTCGGCAAGATCGACGACGTGGCGCTACAGGGCTGGATCACCAGCCTCGCCGGGCGGCTCTCACGGGCCAGCATCGCCGAGTGCCACCGGCTGGCCTCCGGTGTGCTGCGGTCGGCGATCCGGAACAAGCTGATCGCGTTCAACCCGTCGGAGGGCGTTCGACTCCCTCGGCGAACGAAGGCCGACCGGGACGACTTCGTCATCACCCGTGAGGTGCTGCGCTCCCGGCTTCTCCCGGCCGTACCCGAGCGCCACCGTGCGTTCGTCACCGTGGCGGCGGGCTCGGGGATGCGATGGGGTGAGATCGCGGGCCTGGCCCTCGATGCCGTCGACCTCACCGCGGGCACCGTCCGGGTCGTGCGGACCGTGGTCGAGGTCAGCGGTCAGCGCTCGGTAAAGCCCTCCCCGAAGACGGCAGCCGGCCGGCGGACCATCCCCCTCCCCAGATGGGCGCTCACCGCACTCCGGGACCACCTCGGCAGGGTGAGCCCCGGGCCGCGCGATCTGGTGTTCCCCACTGACGCGGGTACTCCCCTGAGCCGGGGTACCTGGCGGGCGCGGGTGTGGCGTCCGTCGCTCGTTCGGGCGGGCCTGCTCGGCGACCTCGTCCAGCTCGACGCCCAGCGGTGGCGGGCAGGGTGGACCGACACGGAGGGCGTCGAGCACTCGGCCACGTTCGAGGGTCATCGCCAGGCCGTGCTCCACGTCGCTCGGCACGCGGGAGAGGGCATGACCTTCCACGATCTGCGGCACTCGTACGCCACGTGGCTGGTTGACGACGGAGTCCCTGTCAACATGGTGCAACGTGTCCTCGGGCACGAGCGGTCCTCGACCACGCTCGACGTCTACACGCGGCGGACCGACAACCGCGCTCGGCTGCTCGACGCGCTCGACGACCGGGACGACGACGGTTCAGCGATGGCCGTGCGCTGATTGCTGACTCCTCGCTGACCGTCAGGCGGCAGGAACACCGGAAGGCCCAGGTCACTACCCGCTCTGCGAGTCTGTGACCTGGGCCTCGGTGTTGGGTGGGCGATACTGGGATCGAACCAGTGACCTCTTCGGTGTGAACGAAGCGCTCTCCCCCTGAGCTAATCGCCCGTGGTTCCTGGTCGAGGGCGGAATCGCTTCCACTTGCTCGGCCGGCTCCGGTGTCGCCGGGCGTCCCGGCGACGAGAAGAACACTACACCACCTGTTCGGCGGTCTTCGCTCGGGGGGTCGCCGCCGGATCATGGAGCCGGATCGCCTGGTGGGCGGCTGCGCCGTCTCCCGGCGTCCCGTGTCTCCCGCGTCGAGGTGGGCCGCCTTCCGTGCCGCCTCCTCCGGGGCGGGTGGTCGGGAGCGCGAGCTTCCGGCGACGGCTCACCCTGTGCTTTTTCCCGCAATGTGATGATGGCCGGCGCGGCTGCGCTCTGGTTTGCTCGGGACGGACGATGGCGGCATGTGACAAGAGTGGAAGTGGCTCGTCGTGGCACTCACCGTGCGTCGACGTCCAGTTGCGTCACGCAGCGAGATGACTGCCCGCTCCGCCTTGGCGGAGGCGTACGGCCAGGAGATGTTCCTGGGATTCCGGGCACGGAGCGCAGCTGTTCGGTCGCCCAACGAATTAGTTCTGACCCGTACGGGTGATGTCTCGGCTCAATGCGAGCATTTTCGGGTCTCTACGCGTCACAACTGTTGTGGTCGGTCGTTTCAGACCAGTAGTGAACAGGAGAGGGTAACAACAATGCGCAACGATCACGTGACGCTCTGCTCGAAGGCTGTTTTCGATCTGCTGGCCCCCCGGACGCCGGCCGTGCCGGTGCACGTGGAGCTCCGGTACGACACCCGCGACCCCTACGCCATCGTCGCCGCGTTCCAGACGGGTCGAGGCGGCAGTGTCGAGTGGGTCTTCGCCCGCGACCTGCTCGCCGACGGTCTCATCGCGGAGGTGGGCGACGGTGACGTCCGGCTGCGGCCGGCCATGGACAACCCCGAGGTCGTCGTCATCGAGCTGAGCTCCCCCTCGGGGCATGCGATGTTCGAGGCCTCGGCGCAGGAACTCGCCGACTTCCTCGACCAGACCTACGACGTCGTGATGCCCGGCAACGAGAACCTCTGGGTCAACGTCGACGACGCGCTGGCGCGACTGCTCCCTCACGACCGGTCCTGACCAGCGGAAACGACCGACCATGAGTGTTTGGGGACCCCCGGTTTGATCCACCCGGACGGGGTCCGCTAGAGTTCTCATCACGACAGCGAGGCAGGGACTCCCCGGGAGGGACCAAGCCCAGGGGTTCACCGCCTTGCTTCTGCGGACGTAGCGCAGTTGGTAGCGCATCACCTTGCCAAGGTGAGGGTCGCGGGTTCGAGTCCCGTCGTCCGCTCTGAGCGGCCGTAACGAGGCCGACGTCCCGGTGTGAGCCGGGATTCGGCGGAGTGGCCGAGTGGTTTAGGCAAGGGCCTGCAAAGCCCTGTACGCGGGTTCGATTCCCGCCTCCGCCTCGGGCGATTAGCTCAGTGGGAGAGCGCTACCTTGACACGGTAGAGGTCACTGGTTCAATCCCAGTATCGCCCACCAGATCCACATGGTGATAGGAACCCCGTCGACGACCTTCGTCGGCGGGGTTTTCCGCGTCGTGGGAGATTTCGGCGGATCGTTTCCGGGCACTACCGGAACTGCGGCTCTACCGAGTGATCTCCCACCGCCGGGCTGAGGCCGCCAGAATGGCGACGATCACGACCCTGGTCACGCGCGAGGAGATGCCCTGCACTCCGTGCCTGCGGTGGACCAGTCGGCGTGGTGGGTGAGCTCGGGGATCCCGTCGTCGTTCATCCAGCACCTGTGCACGTGGCGGAAGCCATGGACGTGCGAGCCGGGGTAGCGGAGCCAGCCCGTGCCGTCCCGCTCCGGCGAGGACGGTGGACGGTCAGCAGCGGCGTCGGCTGTTCGAGCGCCCGAGGACTCCTCCTGGAGCCCCGGTGAGGACGTCGTCGTGACCCCGTGTCCTGCCCGCTCCGCGAGGCGCTGGAGATCCACCGAACGGTGGAGGCGCGGATCAACCCGAGCGCAGACGCCACGGTCGATGTAGCGCGGTGCGGCGCGCCCGAGACTTCGCGGTGTGACCGCACTGGAAGTACGGAACCTGCACAAGCGCTACGGGCAGCACGTCGCCGTCGCCGACGTCTCCTTCACCGTCGAGGAGGGGGAGATCTTCGGCATCATCGGGCCCAACGGCGCCGGCAAGACGACGACCGTCGAGAGCATCGCCGGTCTGCGAACGCCCGACTCCGGGTCGATCTCCGTGCTGGGGCTCGATCCGACCAAGGACCGGGCGGAGGTGTGTGAGCGACTCGGCGTGCAACTTCAGGAGAGCAGCTTCCCGGACGCGATCAAGGTCGCCGAAGCCCTCGAGCTCCACAGCTCCTTCTACCGGAACCCCGCCGACTGGCGCGAGCTCATGAAGCTCCTCGGGCTCACCGAGAAGCGTGACACCCAGTACAAGGCTCTCTCCGGCGGGCAGAAGCAGCGGCTGTCGATCGCGCTCGCCCTGGTCGGCAACCCGGAAGTCGCGATCCTGGACGAGCTCACGACGGGACTGGACCCGCAGGCGAGGCGCGACACCTGGAACCTCATCGAACGGGTTCGTGACAGGGGCGTCACGATCCTCCTCGTCACCCACTTCATGGACGAGGCGGAGCGCCTCAGCGACCGGATCGCCGTCATCCACGGCGGCAGGGTCGCGGCGGTGGACACGCCGGCAGGGCTGATCGCGCGGTCGAGCGCGGTGCAGCAGGTCCGGTTCCGCGTGAGCCGACCGCTGGACAGGAGTGTCCTGACCGAGCTCCCCGACGTGACCGACGTGGAGGTCACCGAGGGCCGCTGGCTGGTCACCGGCAGGGGACAGTTCCTGAGCAGCGTCGCAGGGGCTCTCGCGCGGGCGCAGGTCGTGGCGGAGGACCTCCGCGTCGACCAGCGCAACCTCGACGACGCGTTCGTGGCCTTCACGGGACGCGCTCCGGAGCCCCCAGAAGCGGCCACGGGGAGGGGCGACTGATGCGTGCTCTCCTGAGGATGGTCAAGGTCGAGACGAGGCTCTTCCTCCGGGACTCCGCCACCGTCATCTTCGGAGTGCTGTTCCCGACGGGACTCCTGCTCGGGCTGGGTGCCATCCCCGCGCTGAGAGAGCCGTCGCCGGGAACCGGCGGGCTCCGGGACATCGACGTCTGGGCGCCGACCGCACTGGTGTTCGGGATGGTGATGATCGCCGTGCAGCACGTCCCGGCGGTGGTCGCGACGTATCGTGAGCGCGGCATCCTGCGCAGGCTGTCGACCACTCCCGCGCCTCCGGGGAGGGTCCTGCTCGCGCAGATGATCGTCGCGTTCGCCTCCGTGGTCGTCTCCGCGACGCTCATGATCCTCCTCGCGTGGGCGGTGCTGGACATCGCGCCTCCCGAGCGGCCCCTGGAGTTCGCCGTCGCCTTCGTCGTCGGCTATGCGGCTCTGCTCGGGATCGGCATGGTGTCCGCGGCCGTGGTCCGCACGAGCAGCGCCGCCAACCAGGTCGGTACCCTCCTGTTCGTCGCGCTGATGTTCTTCGGCGGGGCCTTCCTGCCCCGTGTCGTCATGCCCGACGTGCTGCGCGAGGTCGGCGAATTCATACCGCCCGGGTTGCAGGCACTCACCGAGGCGTGGTCCGCCGAAGCGGGCGAGCTCACCTCCACCACCGGTGGGCAGCCCTTCTGGCCGCAGATCGCCGTCATGGCGGTTGTCGCGGTGACCACGAGCGCGGTCGCCGCCGAGCTCTTCCGCTGGGAGTAGAGGTCGATGATGCGGGATGCCGGAGCTGGTGAGCGCCCGAGCTTCGGGATGCGCGAAACCGCCATCGCGGAATAGGCGGAGACCGCGAACCGCTCCCGGTTGGCCTGGAAAGCGGAGCAGTTACGGGTCTGGGACCTCCTGCAGCTGGTCACCCCGTGGCTGCTGCTGACGATCTCGACGGCGACCTATTTCTCGTGGGTGCTCCCCACCTCCGGTGAACGCTTCTGGCCCGAGGGCCCATCCGTCCTCGGGCTGGTCGCGGTCTCGGTGCTGTGGGTGCTGTTCGGCCACACGGTGCCGATCAGGAGGAGGACGGTCCGGCCCGTCCCGGCGGGCATCTTCTTCGTCGGGCTGCTGGCGTTGTGCGTCACCCTCATGACCTACTCCGACATCTTCCTCGTCTTCACCATCGCGGGCTTCTTCCACGCGTACGTGCTCAGGCCGTGGCCCTTGGGGGTGCTCGGAGTCCTGGCCACCTCCGTTGCCCTCAACGGCTCGGTGATGCGCCTGTGGGCAGACCCGAGCCCGGACGTGCTCGCGGAGTTCATCCTGATCGTCGTCGTGCAGACCGCGGCGATCGGCGTGGGCATCCTGCTGACGGCGCACAGCGAACCCGAGGAACGCAAGCGGGAGGAACTCGTCGAGCGGCTCGAGGCGGCACTGCACGAGAACGCCGGGCTCCATGCGCAACTGGTCGCCCAGGCCCGGGAATCCGGGGCGCAGGACGAGCGGCAGCGGTTGGCCGGCGAGATCCACGACACGCTCGCCCAGGGGCTGGCCGGGATCATCACACAGCTCCAGGCAGCGGAGCGTTCCGCGAACGTGCGGGGCGAAACGGGGGAGCACGTGGCGCGTGCGCTCCGGCTCGCGCGCAGCAGCCTGACCGAGGCCAGGCGGTCCGTGCAGGCGCTCGCTCCCCAGGAACTCGGGCGAGCGCACCTCCCCGACGCGCTGCGCACGTTGGCCGAACGGTGGTCGGAGGACCAGGGGATCAGCGCGCAGGTGGAGGTCACCGGCACCCGGGAGCCACTGAGCCCGGCGATCGAGGTGTCGCTGTTCCGGGTCGCGCAGGAGTCGTTGACCAACGTGGCGAAGCACGCCGGGGCCTCGCGCGTCGGTGTCACGCTGTCCTACACGGGCACCGAGGTGCTGCTGGACGTGCGGGATGATGGACGCGGGTTCCCGAAAGGGGGCGGCACCGGCTTCGGCCTGACGAGCATGCGCCAGCGCATCAGAGGGGTCGGCGGGCACGTGGAGGTGCAGAGCGCACCAGGTGAAGGGACATCCGTCAGCGCGCGCGTTCCGGCGATCGCCCCCGGGGCCACGGGAACGGAGGGGGAGACCGAACGATGATTCGACTGGTCATCGTCGACGACCATCCCATCGTGCGGGGCGGCCTCCGCGACACCTTCTCCGACGCGGAGGACATCCTCGTGGTCGGTGAGGCAGGGGACGGCGCCGAAGGCATCGAACGTGCGAAGCTGCTGGCAGCCGATGTCGTGCTCATGGACCTTCGAATGCCCGGGATGGACGGCGTCACCGCGACCGCCGCCCTGCGCCAGCTGGTCCCGAGTGCCCGAGTGCTGGTCCTGACCACGTTCGACAGCGAGAGCGACGTCCTGCCGGCGATCGAGGCGGGTGCGATCGGATACCTCTTGAAGGACGCTCTGCCCGACGAACTCGCGCGAGCCGTCCGGGCGGCCGCGCGCGGCGAGCCGGTGCTCGCGCCGTCGGTGACGCAGCACCTCATGGGACAGGTTCGGAGGCCCGGTGCCGGCACACTGACCGATCGGGAGAAGGAGGTCCTGCAACTGGTCGCGAACGGCAGTTCGAACCGGGAGGCCGCCGCGGCGCTGTTCATCGGTGAAGCGAGCATCAAGACCCACCTGCAACACATCTACGACAAACTCGACGTTCGTGACCGGGCCTCGGCGGTGGCCGAGGGCTACCGCCGTCGCCTGCTCACCTGACGCCCCCCGCCGACCGTCGCACGGCAGGACCGCTTGGGAGCGGCACCGAGGTCGGGGTGGACGTCGACATTCCGCCAGCTAGCGGTCGTGCGGCTCTTCGGTGTCCGCGAGACACCGGCACACGCCGGCCGGCGCACCCGTCCTCGGGGTGGCGCCGCGCCACCCCCTGGAACCGGCCCGCCCGGCGAGCGCCACCCCAGTGGCGGAGTTGGCTCCCGAGTTGCGCGAGGTGCTGGACGAGGGAATCGTGCGGCCCGGCCCTGGTCTTCGCCCGATGCGCCACCCGCGCTCACGCACCCCACACCGCTACCGAGGACCTGACCGCATGGGAGCGCGCCACGAACGAGATCCACCTGGATGGCGCGGTGCCCGTAGACATCGGCCCGCTGGAGGACGACGAGCTGGTGATCGGCGAGGCGGACCAGGTGCTGGTGCTGCGGCACGGGTTGGGCTTCGCCCTGGAGGACGCGCGGCTCGTCCGCGCGCTGCCCTAGCCCGTCGCGGTGCGCTGCACCGTGGGATCGAACAGCACGAACGGCACCTTCAGGTTCCACCGTGCTCGACCAGGCGAGTCGTGGCTGGGCCCCGACGTGGACGACTTCCTGGGCGACGAGTTGATCGTGGTCGACCGCGGGCCGGCGAGTCTGGGCGGAACACCGTGGTGACGCCTCGACGCCGATGCAGCCGACCACGACAGGCGATGAGGTCCCGCCCGATCCCGTCTTCACGCCCTGGCCGCCCGCGTTGTTCCCCTCTCAGGGGCGATGAGGACCCTCGACAGTGCGAGACAGCTCCGTCATGCCGTCCGTGTTGTGAATCCTCTTAGGGGCGATGAGGACAGGACCGCTGCCATCCCGCCGGCCAGGCTGCTCTTGCGGTTGTGACCCCTCTTAGGGGCGATGAGGACACACGCTCTGGTGCCCATCGGGCGCCGTGAGCCCAACGTTGTGACCCCTCTTAGGGGCGATGAGGACGCGATGGCTTCACCCAGGCCCAGGCCGAGCAGGTCGGTTGTGACCCCTCTTAGGGGCGATGAGGACCCCCCGCAACGAACAAGAAGGAGAACGCAGTGGAGTTGTGACCCCTCTTAGGGGCGATGAGGACCCGAGAGTAAAGGCCCAGGTAGGACGCCGTCCAGGAGGCGCCTTTCGTGGCTGTTCTGCGGCGAACCCGAGGTTTGACATCAGACCCGGGGGGTTCGCTGAAAATGGTACTCGGGCATGCGGCCGCTCCTCGCCCGTGGTCGGGGCGTCCCCGTGGTCGTCCGTTCGCTCTCCGTCCTGTCGTACGAGGCCTGCCGAAGCTGCCTCGCACGAGGAGGTGTGCACCCTGCGGAGACACGCTATCGCGGAGAGTACGAGCGATGGGTGGAGGTGCCGGAGGTCAGCCTGCGGTGGGGAACAGGTCGGCTGGACGGCGTCTCGTGGAGGCGGTGGAACCCCGTCGGTGTATCGGGCCGGTTGCCGGTCGGGAAGGCCGTCCTGCACTGGGCGCCGTCAGGAAGTCGCGGAGGGAGGGGTCGGGGAGTCGGAGAGCTGGGACTGTCGTCGATCGGTGCACCGCCTTCGTGGGCTCGCACTCGGGGGGCCGGCCCGGCCGACGTGGCCGGGCCGGCTATTTCCGGTCCTACTCGGCTGGTTGGGGGGCGAGGGGGCGGAACGGGAACGGCTCGTAGGTGTTGTTGTCCTTGTCGAAGGTGTAGGCGGTCCAGCGGCCTCGGCTCTGCGCGGCCAGCCGAGCTCCGAGTGCCACCCCGATCGCCACCGGACCGCTCAGGAAAATCGCGTACTCCCCGGTGCGTGCCTCATCAGGCGCCTGGTCCTGCCACACACGGCAGGTCTGCTCCACCACGCCGGTGTAGGTGGTGCGGTCCTCGGGCAACCTTCTGGCGTCGTGCCTGAGGACCAGGAGGTGTCCGATCCCATCGCGGCGGCACGTCTCCTCCACGTGCGTGGAGAAGTCCTTTCCGAGTCCCTGGAGGTCCAGGGCGAGAGCGGCCTTGGTCGGGTCGCCGCCTTCGATCGACTGCAGCTGTTCGACGGTCAACGGCGTTGTCCCGGGATCATCATCGATCATGCGCAGCGTCGTCGCCGGGAAGTAGGGAACGGCACCGTCGCCCTGCCGGATCGCGTGCACCACGATCTCGCGAGCGTGGGTGTGCCCGAGCCGGGCACCGAACCAGAAGGCGACGTGCAGCGGCATGGTGGGAATCAGGTTGATCCGGGTCGCGTCCGGAGTGAGGTTCTCCGCCATCCTGATCGCTGTCACCGTCTCGTCGGCGAGCGCGTCGACCCGGAGCTGGTCCCAGAGGCTGTCGGCTGGCAACTCGACGCTGGTCTTCATGGTCACCGTGCACGTGCTCTGGCTGAAGCGTTCCGCCTGTTGCTCCAGCCGGTTGGCCTCGATCAGGCCTCGGCGGGGATCGCGGGCGGTAGCGGTGATGCCGATCCGCACCTGGCGGCGCGCCCGGCTCCGCAGCCGCCACCCCAGGGCGATGAGTCCCAGTCCCGCGGCGAACGCGAGGGCGAACCACCACCGACCCCCGGGTTCGTCCGCCATAAAGGACTTGGCGAGCTCAACCCCGAACCCGCCCGCGACCACGCTTCCCACCGCGATCGGCGCCGTGCCGTCGGCCACCGCCGCCCAGCGACCGGTCGTGCCGCCGAGGCCACTGGAGGAGCCGACCACGTCCAGCCCAGCCAACCTCGGCGTTCCTGAATTCGTCACCAAAGCCCTCCATCCGGACAGTTGGTTTCAGCATGTGGTGAGCCGACCGGTCGACGAACCCTCCGCCGTCGATCCTTGTCGCGCCCTTCCTCCTGCCGTCCCCGCAAGTTCGCCCCCAGCGAGTGTGGGTGCTCGTTCCGCGTGGGTGGCGGGCAGAGCGGTGTGGCCCGGGCGGAAAGGGATTCGGAATCCCGTGCGGGGCCGTGCGGGTGCGGTACGACGCGGGACGCGGCGAGAATCACGGTACCGGAAGGCGGTGCACGCGGAAGCGGGAGGATGCTCCTGGTGAGTGGATTCTGGACAACGGGTGGGGATCGGGGGTGCGAGATAGTGATTCCCCTCCGCCGCTGTTCTGAGGATCTCATTTCGGAAGGCGATTTCCGCGACTCGATCGCTCGGGAGGAACATGAAACCGGGCAGCTCGACGGGAGGCCCACGTGCCGCGCGGTCCGGCCCGGTAGGGGGTTGAGGACCAGGCGTGGGCCGTTCCGTGGCGATATCAGGCCGACTCCGAAGTAGTCGTCGGGCTATTGTCGGCGCAATCATTCTCGCGGTGGAATAACCCGATGCCCTCCTCGGGATCGCCCGTCCGGTAAGGTCGCCTGGTCGCGTCAGCTCAGGGGGAGTCGACGCGGTCGAACCAGGATGTCCGCTCCAGGGGGTGGGTTTCGTGATGTGTGGAAACGTGACCACGATGAAAAGCGTCAGGAAAATCAGTCACTGATCCCGGCGGAGCTGTTCGGTCCGAGCCGAGGGCCGGCCGCTCGGTAACGGCTTGCGGGACGATGTCCCGGACGCTCAGGAGGAGTGCCCTCAGCCGCGCGGCGAAGTCGGAACGGGCGGGACGTCGCCATCGGTCATCCCATGCGTTGTCCGGTTCGCGGGTAGCCGGGGAACGGCCGCATCGGTTGAGGCGCCCAGTCAGTTGTCGACGTGGGACGCCGGAAAAGCGCTTGCGGCGTCGGCGCCGAATGCGTCCACCACCATGAGGCGTTGAACTGGCGTCGGCGGAACCCGCTCAGGAATCCGGTGTGAGGCACGCTCTCCTCGCGCCGCGCAGGCACACCCGCCCGTCGGTCCTCGACGTGTTCCACTGCCTCGAAGGGAGGCGAGTACGATTCCCAGCGTCATCAACCCTTACACTTTCGTGCCGTTCGCGCGGGTCGACCCGGAAACGTTCCGTCGGCGGCCAGCGGGTCACGCCCTCCTCGGTTCCTCCGACGAGGGGTGCGAAAGGTACTCCGGGCACGTCGAGGCCGTCTGGACGAACCACAGCCCGTTGCACCTGGCGACCGGTGAGGTCGAGAACGACGTCGCGGTCTTCCCCAACAGGCGCGACTCCGACACCGGCGAGTGGACACCGTTCATCCCGGGATCGACGGTGGCGGGAGTGGTGCGCAACCTGCACGAGAACCTGGTCGGTGGGTGCCTCCGCGTCTTCGACTCCGACTTCGTGCCCACCTACCGCGACGAAGTGGCCAACGCCCACTCCACCGCTGCCGGCGCCCGGGCAGGCTGGACCCTGGCCCAGGTCTCGGATGTGCGGCACGGCCGCCCCAGGAAGCTCCGGCTCTGCGACGAGGTGGTGTGGATCGAATCGACGGTGCTGGCTGACGTGTTGGGTGGTGCGGAGAAGGTCATCACGGGCGCCACGGTCAGCCTCACCGATTTCGCTGCGAACTCGAGGGGGAGTAGTACTCGGGGACGCCGGGTCATCAAGGCTCTCGGGGACGTCGAACCGGGGACCGACTGGGTTCTCCTGGTCACCGACGCCGCCGCGCGGGACGTGTCCCACCGGTACTACGTGGCCGCTGGTCTGCTCGGCAAGGAGGAGCACGCGCTCGAGGACGACGCCCACGACGCCTGGCAGCGGTTCCTCCGACTGGTCGAGGACACCGACGACCTGCGGCAGGCACGCCGTGACGCGCGGGAACAGGGCGAGGCCAGCACCGACCGGGAGCGGGAGGTGCGGTTCTCCGGTCCTACGGGCCGGCAACGTCTCGTCGGGTACCGACACGCGGTGGGGCGGTCCGCCTACCCCGGCCAGGTGTTGTGGGTACGGCAGCGGGACGGGGAAACCCTCGACTTCGCCGCGTCCGCGATCTGGCGGCACCCGGGTTCTGGCGCGGCGGGCGACCGAGTACCTCCCGAGCTGCTGGCCTGCTCCGACGCTGGTCACCTGTGCCCGACCTGCCGCGTCTTCGGTTCCGTGGACGCCAGGGAGGCCGAACCCGACGCCGACGCGGGCGACGCCGAGCGTGCGGAGTACCGCGCCCGGCAGCGGTCCTACCGGGGCCACCTGCGGTTCTCCGACGGACTTCCCCTGAACGAGGTCCGGCAGAAGGTCCGCCGCTTCCCGATGCTGAGCACCCCGCGTCCCGGTGCCGGGCAGGCATACCTGGACCCGAGGGGCAAGGGGCAGCACGCGCCGGAGGGGGAGCCCGCGCTCCGGGAGTGGGGCTCCCGCCTGGACAACGACGAGGACGGCCGGGGTCCGCGCCGGTTCCGTGGCCGGAAGCACTACTGGCTGACCCAGGACTACACCCACCGCCCCTACTTCCGGCTGCCCACCGAGACGATGCCGGCGGCCGAATCGGGAGCATTCGGGAAGGAGTCAGTCCGAGGCCGGTGCCTGGAGCCGGGCGCGCGCTTCCGGATCACCGTCTCCTTCGAGAACCTCGACCTGGCCGAACTCGGGGGGCTACTCGCCTCACTCGACCCGGCCCTCGTGCTGGAGGCCGCTGACCAGGCCAAGCGCATCGGTTTCGGCGTGGGCCACGCCCGTCCGTTGGGCCTGGGCAGCTGCACCGGCGAGGTCGTCACCCTCACCACGCACACGGCGCGGAGCCGGTACCTCGGCGAGACCGCCTCCACCGTCGCGGTCGCCGATGCCATAGCCGCGTTCGTCGAGGCCACGGACCCGGGGGTGCGCGGGGTGTGGCCGATGCTGACGTCCGCGTTGACCCTGGACCACGTCGACCCACGCTATGTCTACTACCCGACGAAGGGCGACCTCCGGTCGGGCCAATTGCACCCGGACGACCTGGAACCGGATTTCGAGTTCTGGCAGGAGTCGCGGGGCGTCGCCACGAGGAAGGAGGCGATGCCGCTGACCGTCCTCCCCGACATCACCGCACCCGCCGAGGCCCAGTTCGTTCCCCGAGCACGCCGCACGAAACTGCCTTCGAATGGCAAGGGGCAGCACCGGAAGCCCTCCGTGGGCGGTCAGCGACATCAGGGCGCGGGGAACCAGGGCAAGAAGGGGCGGCAGGCCCAGAAAGGGAAGGGCCGTTGATGCGCACCTACCTGGACATCGCCGCGGTGCGCATCCAGCGCTACCTCGCGCGAACGCCCACCCTTCGAGGTCGGCGGACGGCCAGCGCCGCACTGATCGACATGCGGTCGGTGGCCGTCGAGGCGTTGGCCGGCACCGGGGCTCGGCTCAACGAGGAGGCAGGTGAGATCGACGGTGTCGTCAGCCTCGAACTGGACTCGCCTGACGACGTCGACCGCGTTTCCGCCGTCGTGCTGCGCGCGCTCCGGCGACGGTTGCCCGGGGCCGAGTTCCAGGTCGTCTGGGCCACCGACCGCGACTACGTCACCGCCTACGCCGAGCAGATGCGACCCACGATCCTGAGCGGCCGCAGCCGGGTGGACCTGCCCACCGTGGCAGAGCTGCCCCTCGCCGCGCTCTGCCGACTGTGCGGCATCGACCCCGCAGTCACCAAGGCCACCCTCGACGACGCCGAGCGGAACGTGTGCGCGGACTGCGTGGAGCGGGAATCGTGGCAGTCGCTGTCGGCCAGCCGCACCGGGGAACGCAGACTCGCGAGTCGTCTGAACCGCGAACCCGTCAACGGGGGGTTCGAGGCGCTGGCTGGCATGGGGCGGCGTGAAACGCGGATCGCGGTCATCCACGCGGACGGCAACCGGATCGGCGCCTTCTTCCGCCAGCTCGCCAACATCCCGGCCGAACGGCTGCGTGCCCCGGAAAACGCCCACCTGACCCGGGACAAGCTGGCTCGGGAACTGTCGAAGGCCACCTTCGAGGCACTCGCCGAGGCCACCATGTCGGTTCGGGGAATCCCCGGCCGCTCGCTGCCGCTGATCCTGCACGTGCTCGGCGGCGACGACGTCCTGGTGAGCGTTTCCGCCGACCACGCCTGGCAGTTCGCCCGCGCCCTGCTCGCCGGCTTCAACGAGCGGATGTCGCGCTTGGTGCGGGGGCTGGACCTGGAGGTCGAGATCTCCGCTCCCACCATGTCCGCCGCGATGATCTTCGCCCGGCACGACGAGTCCTTCACCACCATCGTCGCGCTGGCCGAAAGCGCCCTCGCCCGCGGCAAACGGGCCGGCGCTGGTCGCTCCTCGTGGCTGTGCTTCCACGACCTCACCACGGAAGGGCGCCACGACGAGGGCAGCGTGGTCCCCCTCCACGAACTCAAGCAGAGGCAGGACGAGTTGACCGAACTCGCCAGGGCGCCGCGTTCGTTCCGGGAGAACCTCGCGATGGCGCTCGTCGACGGCGGCCCCGAGGCGGCCCTCGCGCACAGCCGCCGAGTCGGCGTCACGGCGGGGACGCCGTTCCTTCCACGGCGCGGCTCGGATCCCGCACGCGAGGCGGAGCACACCCCCGCCAGCATGGACGGCGACCCACCGACGCGACTGGGCCTGGACACCGCACTGCGGATCGCGAGGTGGTGGTGATGGACATCGACATCACCTTCCACGGCCCCTTCCGCGTCGGTACCGGCACCCCGCACCTCGGGGTGGCGGAGACCGTCGATCCCGACGACCTCCTCCCCCCGAGCTCGCTCAAGGGCGTCATGCGTGCCTCCGCCGAACTGCTGCTGCCCACCCGCCCGGACCTCGTCGCCGAGGTCTTCGGTGCGTCCGGCGGACAGCACCGGGCCGCACCCTGGCACTGGGGTCCCGTGGCGTTCACCATCGACCCCGTCGTGGTCCACCGAGCCCGCATCGCCATCGACCCCGTCACGAACACCGCGCGCGAAGGCTCGTTCTTCTTGTCCGACGAGGTCTGGTGCCCCGGCGCCAGCTTCTCCCTGCTCCCGACCCGCCCGCTGGACGCCGAGGCGCGTCGACGGCACCGGGTCGTGCTCACCTGTGCCGCCGCCGGGGTGCACAACCTCGGCGGAGACCGGCGACGGGGGCTGGGCTGGGTCAGCCTCCGCCCGAGGGACGGGGCCATCGACGATGCCCTGCTGGAGGAGTTCGAGGCGCTTCGCGCCGCACGGCCGGGAGGAAGGCATGCTTGAGGTGACGCTCACCGCTGAACAACCGCTGTCCCTCGGGATGGGGGAGAGCGTCGGCAACCTGACCCGGACCCACCGGCACGTCCCGGGATCGGTGTTGCGCGGAGCCCTGGCGGCGGCGTGGATCGCCGAACACGGCGAGCCAGCGGCGGACCCGGACCTCCGGAACCAGCTGCGGGACACCTTCGAGCGCGGCGTGCGGTTCTCCCCGCTGTTCGCGGAGGGATCCTCCGTGGTGCCGCTCTCGGTACTGCGCTGCTCCTACCTCAGTGAGGCAGCCTGCGCCGACGTCGTCGTCGACACGGCGTGGGACGAGGAGGGAACCGACTGCCCGGAGTGCGGCGGGCCGCTGCGCGCGGGCCGGGGAGACGTCGAGTTCGTTGGTGGGAACGACCCGGTCGTGCACCGGACCCGGGTGGCACTGAACCCGGACGGCACCGCACGGGACGGCGCCCTCTTCACCCGCGAGGCGCTGAACCACCGCGACGGGAGCACACCACGGCGGTTCCTCGGCACCATCCTGACCAGAGGCACCGAGAGCTCCTGGTTGTCGGCGAGCCGGCCCCTGCTGCTCGGTGGTGGCCGCAGCACCTCGGGGCTCGTGCGGTACGAGGCCACCCCGAGGACCGTCACCCCGCCCACCGCCACCGGGCGCCGACTGGTCCTTCGGCTGGTCTCCCCCGGAGTGCTCGTCGACGCCGCCGGTCGGCCCAGCGACGTCCCGGACCTGTCCGTGCTGCGCGAGCTGCTGGGGGTCGACGTCGAGATCACCCGGCAATGGGCCCGGCGAGAGCGGCTGACCGGCTGGCACTCGGCCACCGACCTGCCGAAGTCGGAGGAGCACGCCGTCACCGCCGGTTCCACCTACGTCCTGGAACTGTCGGACGATCCGGACCCGACCGACCTGACCAGGCTGCTGGAGCACGGGGTGGGGTTACGGCGGGCCGAAGGGCTCGGGTGGATCGAGTTGGACCGGTGGCAGCCGCCGCCCGTCACGGCGGAGGACCACGCCGACGGATCGTCGAGGGCGAAGGCCGCGGCCTTCGCCGCCATGCTGGTCAGGACCGGGCACGGCCGACGGATCCTCAAGGAGTTGCGCCTCTACCACTTCGCGTCGCAAAGTGACAAGGCTCCCTCGGTCGACCACATCCTCGGACGGCCGGTGTTCCACGCCCTCGACGAACACCGGCGAAAGTTGTTGGACGGCTTGATGCGCAGCAAACAATCGTGGATCCCCGAGGTCGTCGCGGCACTGGAGATCCAGCTGCGAGGAGGTGACCGATGACCGCACGACTGTTCGTCTCGGTCCGGCTGCGCCTCACCTCACCAGGGGGCATCGCCGCACCAGAACTCCTCCAGCAGGACGACGACGGTCTCCTGCTCGGCACCGCGCTCCCGTTGGCCCGCACGGCCGAAGGAATTCCCAGGGTTCCCGCCACCTCCCTCGCCGGTTCGCTGCGCGCCCATCTCGGCGACCGGGCCGAGACGTTCCTCGGTGGCGCGACCGAGGAGCCCCCGCACCCGTCGGCGCTGTGGTTGTTGGGCACCCGCGTCGACCACGACGAGACGGTCCACCGAACGCGTACCGCGATCGACCGGGAGCGCGGTGCGGCGGCGGCGGGACCGCTCCGGCGGTCCGAACACCTGCCCGCCGGGACACGCGTCACCGCCTACTTCCGCCTGGACGACGTCGACCTCGGCGACGAACTGATCGACGCGCTCCTCACCTGGCAGCCCACGATCGGCGGCGGCCGCACGATCGGCCACGGGACGTGCGCCATCGAGGAGATCCGGCGCGGCCAGCTCGACCTCGGCACCCCGTCGGGGCGGCGGGCGTGGCTGACCCGGGGCGGGCTCGACCTGTTCGCCGAGGAGCACACGGAGGTCGTGCCACTACGAACCCCCGAACCTCCTGAGCCGGTGCTCCACCTCCCCTGGTCCGTCGTGGACGGTCTGCACATCGGTAACGGCGAGGTCGAGAGCAGGGCCGGGCAGAACGACGTCGCGCTCCTCCTCCGCGCCCCCGGCGGCGAACCCGTCGTACCCGGCAGCACCTGGAAGGGACTCCTGCGTTCGCGCTGCGAGTACATCCTCCGCTCGCTGGGGGCAGCCGCCTGCTCCCCGGTCGTCGACCTTGACACGAAGCGGCCCTCCTGCGGAACCTGCCTGATCTGCCGCGCCTTCGGCGCGGCGGCTCCCCG
>NZ_AGVX02000299.1 GCF_000239155.1 Actinoalloteichus spitiensis RMV-1378 | reverse complement strand
GCGGCCGGCGGCACCCCCGCCGGCCGCTGGCGACCACCCCCTCCGCCCCGGCGGGTTCCGGTGGACCGGTGTCCCGGCCCGGATCCGGTCTCCGCCCGGCCTGGTAGCCCGAGCCCACCGCACCCGGCCCCGGCCGTGGTCTCGACCGACGCCGAAGGCGCGGGAGGGCGGTGGGGACCGGACGTGGACGAGCTGGGGGTGCGGGTCCTGCCGGGCCTGCTGGCGGCCAGTGCCGCCCTCGCGTTCGCGTTCCTGGTGCACGTGCTCGCACTGGTCGCCTACCTCCTGGTCGCCTACCTCCTGGTCCCATGCCCCCGCTGGTACCCGACCTCCGCGCCCACTAGCGCGGCCAGCGTCCCCAGCTCGAACCGCCGGCGAGCCCGCGCGGCCTGCCCGACGTCGCGGCCTGCCCGACGTCCACGCCGTGGGCGGCCTTCGCGCCGTGGCCAGGGACGACGGCCAGCAGTTCGCGATGAACACCGCATTGTTCGTACCCCTGGGGATGTTCCTGCGCCAGGTGTTCCGGCGAGGGGTGGTCGCCACCCTGGCGATCGGCGTGGCCACGACGCTGTTCGTGGAGTTCACCCAGCTCACCGGCAACTGGTCCGTCTCCCCCTGCCCCTACCGCCTGTTCGCCGTGGACGACCTCGTCGCCAACGCGGTGGGAACCGGGGTGGGGGTGCTCCTGGCTCCCCTGGTGCGCCTGGTCCCCGGGCAACGCGCGGTTGCGGCCCCCGGGAGCGCCCCGCCCGGTCACCACCGGTCGTCGCCTGGTGGGCATGGCCTGCGACGTCCTCCTGGTGCGGCTGGGCTGGCCGTCGCCTGGCTGGTCGGGCTGGGTGGCCCCGGTGTGCTGGCCGCGGCGGGTCTCGCGGGACGGGGGCCCGGGGCGCTCGGCTTCGCCGCCGCGCACGTCGTGGCGTTGGTCCTGGTCCCCGACGGCCGTGGAATGACCGGCCTGCCCAGTGGGTTGCACACTGTCGACTCCCGCCCGGCGCGGTCCGCCGGGCACGCGGAGACCCCGGAGGCCGACGTCAGTGGCACCGGGGCCTCCACCTGAGGGCGCGGTCACCCGACCCGCCCGGACGACGAGCACGGGGAACACGGATGCGGACATTCGACCTGATCATCGTGGGCAGCGGCTCCGGGAACTCGCTGCTGGACGAACGCTTCGCCGACTGGGACGTCGCGATCGTCGAGCGCGGCGTCTTCGGTGGCACCTGTCTCAACGTGGGCTGCATCCCCACCAAGATGTTCGTGCACACCGCAGACCTGGCCGCCACCCCCGCGGAGTCGGCCCGGTTCGGGGTGGACGCCACCCTGCGCGGGGTGCGGTGGCGGGACGTGCGGGACCGGATCTTCGACCGCATCGACCCCATCGCGGCCGGCGGTCGTCAGTACCGGGCGGAGGGCAGCCCCAACGTCACGCTGTACCAGGGAACGGCGGCGTTCGCGGGAGAACGAACCCTGCGCGTCGACCCGGGAGACGGACAACCGCCGACGACGATCCGGGCCGACCAGATCGTGCTGGCCACGGGCAGCCGCCCCTTCGTGCCCGCGGTTCCCGGACTCGCCGAGGCCGGCTTCCACACCAGCGACACCGTGATGCGGCTCGACGAGCTGCCGGCCCGGATGGTCGTTCTCGGCGGGGGTTTCGTCGCCGCCGAGTTCGCCCACGTGTTCTCGTCCTTCGGGGTGGAGGTCACGGTGGTCAACCGTGGCGAGGCCCTGCTCAGGGCCGAGGACGGTGACGTGTCCCGCCGCTTCACCGAGATCGCCTCCCGGCGTTGGGACCTGCGGCTGGGCCGGACCGCCCTGCGCGCCACCCGCGCCGGCGGCGTGACCAGCCTCGTCCTGTGGGGGCCGGACGGTGAGGAGACCGTGGAGGCGGAGGAGGTTCTGGTCGCGACGGGCCGCGTGCCCAACAGCGACCTGCTGGAGCCGGGAGCCGTGGGGCTCGACCTCACCCCGGACGGCAGGGTGCGGGTCGACGAGTACCAGCGGACGTCGCTGCCCGGGGTGTGGGCGCTGGGCGACCTCAGCTCCCCGTTCCAGCTCAAGCACGTGGCCAACCACGAGACCCGCGTCGTCCGGCACAACCTGCTGTGCCCCGACGACCTGATGGCCAGCGACCACCGGCACGTGCCGCACGCCGTCTTCTCCTCCCCCCAAGTCGCCTCGGTCGGTCTGACCGAGGAGGAGGCGCGGGTACGGGGTGTCCGGCACGTGACGGCGGTCCAGGACTACGGCGACGTGGCTTACGGGTGGGCGTTGGAGGACAACACGGGGTTCTGCAAGCTGGTGGCCGACCCCGAGACGGGGGCGCTGCTCGGGGCCCACCTGATCGGCCCGGAGGCTGCGACCCTCATCCAGCCGCTGATCCAGGCCATCAGCTTCGGCCTGCCGGCCACCGAGCTCCCCCGCCGGCAGTACTGGATCCACCCGGCGCTGCCGGAACTGGTGGAGAACGCGCTCCTCAAACTCCCCCTGGCCTGAGCGGGCGACCGCCGGCGGGAGCCGGCCTCACGGGACGGTGAGGACCTCGGCGCCGTCGGCGGTCACCAGCAGGGTGTGCTCGAACTGGGCGGTCCACTTCTTGTCCCGGGTGGTGACCGTCCAGTCGTCGTCCCAGATGTCGTACTCGATCGTGCCGAGGTTGATCATCGGCTCGATGGTGAAGGTCATCCCCTCCTCGATCACGGTGTCGACCGAGGGGTCGTCGTAGTGCAGGATCACCAGTCCGCTGTGGAACGACCGCCCGATGCCGTGGCCGGTGAAGTCCCGGACCACGCCGTAGCCGAAGCGGTTGGCGTAGGACTCGATCACCCGGCCGATGACGTTGAGCTGACGCCCGGGGCGGACCGCGCGGATGGCCCGTGCCAGCGCCTCGTGGGTGCGCTCCACCAGGAGCCGGGCCTCCTCGCTGACGTCGCCGGCGAGGAAGGTGGCGTTGGTGTCGCCGTGCACGCCGTTGAGGTACGCGGTGACGTCGACGTTGACGATGTCACCGTCCTCGATGACGGTGGAGTCGGGGATGCCGTGGCACACGACCTCGTTCAGCGAGGTGCAACACGACTTGGGGAAACCCCGGTACCCCAGCGTCGACGGGTAGGCGCCGTGGTCGCACAGGAACTCGTGCACGACGCGGTCGATCTCGTCGGTGGTCACACCCGGGGCGACCGTGCGACCGGCCAACTCCCGGGCCTGCGCGGCGAGTTTGCTCGCCGCGCGCATCCGCTCGACGACCTCGGCGGGCTGGACCCAGGGGTCGGTGTTGCGGGCCGGGGACGGCCGGTCGACGTACTCCGGGCGTTCGATCGAGCGGGGGACCGGTCGGCGGGGCGAGATGCTCCCAGGTCGCAGGGGGGCGCGTACGGGCATGACGTCAACCCTACGCAGCCCGCGCCCGGCCGTGCGCGGACACCCACCAGGCGATCAGGCGCCAGCCCACCAGGCAGGCGGCGAGGAATCCGGCCGCGACCAGCGCGAACGACAGCGGCGGCCAGTGCAGGACGATGGCGCGGATCCCGAGGCCTCCCGCCAGGGTGGCCAACCACACGCCCAGCCCGTGGAGCGGCCGCGCCGGGGCACGCCAGGCCCGGACCAGCAGCCACCCCAGGAGCAGCCCGACGAGGAAGGGCCACGCGGTGTCCAGGACGCCCACGACCCCACCTCCCCGCTCGTGTTCGCGCCGCCCCAGCGCGGCGAAGACGACGACGAGGGCCACGTCGAGGACGGCCGCGCCGAGGACGAGCCGTGGCCGGGAACTGTCTGCTGACATGCGGGCAGGGTAGGCCGGACGGACCGGCGCGCCCGAGGGGTGGCCCGTCGCGGGCCCGGTGCCGGCGGGCGTCGCCGGGTCGCCCCAGGGCTGGACCTCGGTGGTCCCACGCCCCGGGAGCGAGGCGGACCGCCGCCAGACCGCGCGCCCCTCGGGTCCGCCCCGTCCGCGCCGGGCCGGTCGGCGGCTCGGGTGGCGGGCGTTCGCCAGTCACTCCCCGCAGGGGCCGCCGGGCCGGCCGAGGAACCGTGACACGACCCCGCACCCCGGCCGCAGCCACGTCCTCGGTGCCGCACCCCACCGCGAGACGCCGGTCACGCGCCCGCCCGGGCCAGCTCCCCGGATACCACCGGCTGGTCCCGCCCGGAGCCGGCGCGATCCCGGGCCCGGTGCTCCCGGTTTCCGGCTGGCCCTGGCATCAACTCCCTCCCGGCTCGCGCCGGGATGTGCCGGCCTCCGGAGCGCACCGGTGGCCGAC
>NZ_AGVX02000300.1 GCF_000239155.1 Actinoalloteichus spitiensis RMV-1378 | reverse complement strand
CCTGGCTCCCTTCTCGGGTGAGCTCCACCAGCCGAAAGCCCCGGCCGAGGGCCTGCCCGGTCAACCGCGCCGGCCGCCGGGTGACCCGCACGGTGGTCGCCTCCGGGCGGCGCGGCGGCCCCGCTGGCTGGGTGGCCCGAAAAAGCTATATCACTAAGCCTCTTAGCGATTAAGCTAAACTGCCGCGCCGTGGACTCCGAAGCCCAGGTCGAGCGCATCGTCCGGCAGCTCCCGCTCTGGATGTCGGCGGTGGACGCCGTCAACGACGGGATCGCCCGCCAGGCGGGGATCAGCACCTCCGACCTCGCCTGCCTGCACGAGGTGATCGTCGACGGCCCCCTCCCGGCCGGCGAGCTCGCCCGACGCCTCCGCCTGACCACCGGTGCGATCACGCACCTGGTGGAGCGGCTGGTCCGGGCCGGCTGGGTGCGGCGGACCACCGACGACAGCGACCGCCGTCGGGTGCTGGTCGAGGCGCTGCCCGGCACCGGTGAACGGATGGTGGCCAACTACGCGGCCCTGGACCGGTCAACCCGGACCACCCTCTCCGGGTTCACCGCCGACGAGCTCGCCGTCATCGCCCGCTTCGTGGAGGGCAGCCTCGAGGCCACCCGGGCCCTCGTGGAAGGCGACGCGTGAGCCCCGCTCCCCAGTGGACCTACCTCCAGGACCGCGCGTGCTGGTTCCTGTGGTTCCCGGATGGCGGAACACCCGCCCCACCTGCCCCGGGCCTGCCCTCGACGCGGGCCACCACCACCCTCGCGGTCCCCGACGGCGACACCGTCGCACCCCGGGAGGTCGAGGGCGCGGAGGTTCCGCTGCTGGCCGGCTGGGACTGGCTGGGCACCCGCCGGGCGGCCCCCGGCGACAGCGGATCCCTCGCCGGGTGGACCCTGCTGGCCCGCGACCCGACGAGGTCGGCGAACCCGCTCCCGGTCGCCGCGCACTGCGCCCCGACTCCCGACGGGGAGCACGTGCGCACGGCCGCCGCCACGCTCGACGAGGTCCTCGGCGTGCTGGCGCTCCTCCGCGACCTCCGGAACCACGGGTTCGCCGGTTCCCTCCGGGGCTACCAGCTGGCCGGTGTGCGGTGGCTCGCCGGGCGGGAACGGGGGGCGCTCCTCGCCGACGACATGGGGCTGGGCAAGACGGTGCAGGCGCTGGCCCTGATGGCCAACCACCCCGGGGAGGCGCACCTGGTGGTCTGCCCCACCTCGGTGACCCCGAACTGGAGGCGGGAGGCCGCCCGGTACACCCCCGACCTCCGCGTCCTCCGGGACGGCGAGGAACCACGGCCGGGGACCCTCACCGTCGTCTCCTACGCCCGCCTGCGGCGAACTCCCCACCCGTTCACCGGATGCCGGTGGGGGATCGTGGTCTGCGACGAGGCCCAGCAGGTCAAGAACCCCAGGACGCTGGCGCACCGTGCCGTCGCGGGGCTCGACGCCCGGTACCGGCTGGTGATGACCGGCACCCCGGTGGAGAACGACCTGGGTGACCTCTGGGCGCTGGTCCACCTGGCCACTCCCGGCTTCCTGGGCACCCGCCGACGGTTCCACGACCGCTACGTGGTCCCGATCCAACACCGCGGGTCGCCCTCCGCCGCCGCTCGGCTGGCGTCGCGGACGCGGGAGTTCGTCCTGCGCCGCACGAAGGCGGAGGTCGCCCCGGAGCTGCCCGCCCGGCAGACCGTGGACGTGCCCTGCCCGCTCAGCGAGGAGCAACGGCAGCTCTACCAGACGGCGCTGGACGAGACCTTCACCGACGGCCTGGGAACGGGTCGCGGGCGGCGAGCCAGCGTGCTGGCGCTGTTGACCAGGCTCAAGCAGATCTGCAACCACCCCGCTCAGGCCCTCGGCCAGCGCGGCCCGCTGGCCGAACGCTCCGGCAAGTTCGACCGGCTCGGGGAGATGCTCGACGAGACCCTCCGCAGCGGCACCGGCTGCCTGGTCTTCACCCAGTACACGAGCATGGGCCGCCTCCTCGTCGAACACCTCGGACAGCGCGGTGTCACCGTCCCGTTCCTGCACGGCGGACTGTCCTCGGACGCCCGGGACCGGATCGCCAGCTCCTTCCAGGGCGGCCGCGGGCCGGGAGTGCTGGTGTTGTCCCTGCGGGCGGCCGGCTTCGGCCTCACCCTGACCCGGGCCAGCACCGTCATCCACTACGACCACTGGTGGAATCCCGCCGTCGAGGACCAGGCGTCCGACCGGGCGCACCGCATCGGCCAGGTCCGGCCCGTCACGATCTACACCCTGCGAACCGCCGGAACCCTGGAGGACCACATCGCCACGATCCACGACCGCAAACGGGGCCTGGCCGACGCGATCACCGCCGGCGAGGAGGCCGAGTTGCTCGCCCTCTCCGACGACCAGCTCCGCGACGTCCTCGCCCTCCGCCCGGGGGCCGCGCCGTGACCCGCGAGTTCGGTTGCACCGCTTGGGGGAAGGCGTGGCTGCGGCGCCTCGAACCCCTGGCCAGCGGCGGGCCGGACCCCGACCGGGTTCGGGCCCGCGGCCTGGCCAGGCGGGCCGTACGGGAGTTCCGCGTCCAGGGCACCCAGGTGAGCGCCGTGCTCGGCGAACGCGGTCGGGAGCACGTGATCACGCTGACCGTACCGCCCTGGACGCCGGACGAGATCCGGACGGCGCGCCGACGGCTGCGGTCGACCGCCGGACCATCCGGAACACTCCCCGAGGACCTCCCCGACGAGCTCGCCGCCGAGCTGGAGGCCGCTGGTCCACGCATCGCTCCCGACCCGGGCGAGCTGACGGCGAGCACCCCGAGCGGGCCGCCCCGACGGGCCCACCTGCTCGCGGTGTGCTACGCCCTGGTCCAGCGCGTCGACGAGGAACCCGCCCTGGCGGTCCGGCTGCGGATGGCTGGCGCTCAGGACGTCCCCACCCCGCCCGCGCCGACGTCGCCCTCGCTGATCCCACTCGCGGAGCTCGACCCGCGTCTCTTCTACGACCCGCCACCACCGGGGTGACGGGCGACCCGGGGACCGCACGGCCGACCGTGACGGCTGGTTCGGCGGTGATCAGCTTCCGCGTGCCCCCGCAAGATCCCGACCCCACAACGGCCACATCCGGCCACCGGATGCGGGGCCGGTCGATGGGTGGGGGGCTCGGCACCACCCGCCCGGTGCGGGTCCGCCCATCGCTCCCCACCCCGCGCCCCGGACGCGAGGAGCTCCCCACCGGGGCGGGTCAGCCACACCCCCGCCCCGCCCCAGCAGGTGGGGTCCGGACCAGGGCGGTACGGCTCGATCCGCCAGGAGGAGCGGGTGACCAGCGGAATCGCCGGTCCCTCCCGCGCCGGTGGCGGTCCGGGCCGGACCTCGGGAGGGACGCCTACCCACCCTGTCTCGACTGGTCTCGGCGGCCCGGACCGCCGGGGCTGACCAACATGCGCCGCCCGGCCCCCGCGCCTACCGTCGGCCCATGGAGACCCTTCCCGCGATCCCGCTGGCGGAGTGGCGGCCCACCAAGGAAACCCTGCACCGCTACCTCCAGGTCGTCGGCAAGATCCGGCTGGCCGCCAGTGCCCGCCGCAACCACTGGTGGAACGTCCCCTTCCACCTGACCGGCCGGGGTCTGACGACGAGACCCATGACCGGCGGGGCGGACGGCATGATCTTCACGATCGACCTCGACCTCGTCGCTCACGAGCTCCGGGTCGCGGTGCTCGACGGCCGGGCCCTCCACTTCTCCCTCGTCGGCCAGTCGGTGGCCTCCTTCCACGACCAGACCCTGTCGGCGCTGGACGCGCTGGGCGTGCCGGTCCACATCCCCCTCGACCACCCCTTCGACCTGCCGGACCAGGGCCGCCCCTTCGGCGAGGACACCGAGCACCGCACGTACGACGCGGCGCACGCCCTGCGGTACTGGCAGGTCCTGAGCCGGGTCAACCTGCTGTTGGAGCGGTTCAGCGCGGACTTCCGGGGCAAGATCAGCCCGGTCCACCACTTCTGGCACACCTTCGACATCGCGGTCACCCGGTTTCGGGGCCGCCGCGTCCCCCAGCCGGCCGACGCCGACCCGGTCACCAGGGAGGCGTACTCGGAGGAGGTCATCAGCGCCGGGTTCTGGTTCGGTGACGACCGCGTTCCCGAACCCACCTTCTACTCGTACACGGCACCGGAACCGGAGGGGTTGGCCGACCGCCCCCTCGAACCGGCCGCCGCCCGCTGGGCGGAGGGCGGCGGGGGAAGCCACCTGGCGGTCCTGCCCTACGACGCGGTGCGTACGGCGCCGGACGCGGAGGAGCGGATCCTGGCCTTCTACCGGAGCGCCTACCAGGCGGGTGCCGCCAGCGCGGGGTGGGACGTCGACCAGCTCGCCTGCCCGGCCGGCGTCACCGACCCGGCCCTGGCCCGGAGCTGAGGCCGGCCGAGCACGACCACGTGAGACCAGTCGACTCCTGTTCGGGCCGTCCACCTGGCCCGGTGTCGGGCTCCCGAACGAGGGCCGGTCGCGGGGCGGGGCGGGAACGCGGGACAGCGGGGGCCCCGCCGGGGCGAGCACCACCGGTAGTCGGACGCGCACCCTGGGCGTGGACGGCCACGCGGCGATGACCTAGGGTTCCGTCCCGAGTGAACGTGCACTCCAGCGCCACACCACTCGGGCGGGCCCGTGGCACGCGGCCGGTGGAGCGGTGTCCGGGCGGCTCCGTCAAGCGACCGGGTGACCCCGCTGTCGCCGGATCACGACCACGCGGTTCCCGTCCGTCAGCCCGACCGGGGCCGCCGGTCCCGGTGCCGCCATGAGGGAGCACCATGTCACCGGAACTCCGATTACCGCCGTACACCCTGTCCAGGACGCCCGAGGCCCCGTTCGACCCTCCGGCCGAGCACACCTGCCAGTACGGGGACCAGCCGATCAGCCGGGTGAGCATCTGGGACGGCAGGCTGGCGGTGTGGCTGGTGACCCGCTACGACGACGCCCGCGTCGTCCTCGGAGACCGCCGGTTCAGCGCCGCGCACGGGCACCCCTGCTACCCGAGCAGGTTCGAGGGAGAACCCCCTCGGCCCCGCGTCTTCTTCTCCTCCCAGGACCCGCCCGAGCACGGCGCCCTGCGCGCCCTGGTGGCCCGGGACTTCCTGGCCAGGCGGGTCACGGCACTGCGCCCCACGATCCAGCGGCTGACCGACCAGCTGCTCGACGAGATGACCGGTGAGGACCCGCCGGTGGACCTCGTCGACCGGTTCGCGCAGCCGCTGCCCTCGCTGGTGATCTGCGATCTGCTCGGTGTCCCCTACCAGGACCACGACTTCTTCCAGCGCGCCGCGTCGACGGTCATCAGCCTGCACGTCCCGATGGAGGAAAAGCTGCGGTCCTTCGAGGCGCTGCGCTCCTTCCTCCGCGACGTGGTGAACGACAAGCGCGGCGACCCGGAGGACGACGTGCTCAGCCGTCTCGCGGCCCGGGTGCGAGCCGGGGAGCTCACCGCCGAGGACGCCGCCGACCTGGGTGTGTTCCTGCTCAACACCGGTCACGAGACCACGGCGAACATGATCGGGCTGGGGGTGGTCGCGCTGCTGGAGCACCCCGACCAGATCCCCCTGATGGTGGCCGACGACGACGCCACGACGCGCGGAGTGGAGGAGTTGCTGCGCTACCTGACGATCATCCACGCCGGGCAGCGCCGGTTCGCGACCGAGGACGTCGAACTCTCGGGCGTCACCATCCGGGCGGGCGACGGGGTCGTGGTGTCGCTACCGGCGGCGAACCGCGACCCCGCCGCCTTCCCCGGCTCCCCACCGGACCGCCTGGACGTGACGCGGCAGGCACGCCACCACCTGGCCTTCGGTCACGGTGACCACCTGTGCCTGGGACAACAGCTCGCGAGGGCCGAGCTCCAGATCGCGTTGCGCACGCTGTTCGAGCGGGTTCCGGGCCTCCGGTTGGCGGCCCCGCTCGCCGAGATCCCGTTCAAGCACGACGCCCAGATCTACGGGGTGCACGCGCTCCCGGTCCGCTGGTGACCGTTCCGGCGCCGTGACGGGGGAACGGTCCCCCGTGTCCAGGAGGAGATCGATGATACGAATCAGTGTCGACGCGGACGCCTGTTGCGCCGCCGGGCAGTGCGTGACGCTCGCGCCCGACGTCTTCGACCAGTCGGAGGAGGACGGGCGGGTAGTCCTGCTCACCGTCCAGCCGCCGGCGGCGCTGGAGGGGGCGGTCCGGGAGGCCGCCGCCGCCTGCCCGGCCTCCTGCATCCGGCTCTCCCCCTCCTGAGCGGGGGCTGGTGGGCCGGCGCGCGAACGGTCTGGCGGGGGCGATGCCGGCCCGTCGTCCCGGACGCCGGGCCGGACTCCTCCCTCCGGCGCTCCCTGGCGGACTGACCGGCCTCGGCGGGCCGGACGGTGCGGCGTGCCGCGCGGGCGTGCCTCGACGGCCTGGAGGTCAGGGGCGCCGCACGCCAACCCCGGAGCAGCCCACCGGCGGTTGACCTCGGCCACGGGAGCCGTCCCGCCGGGCGACCGCTCGGTTCCCCTCCCCGCGCCGCCTGCTGCCCCCGTCGTCGCCGCGGCTCCAGCTGGCACCGCCGACGGGGCGCCGCCACCCACCGGCGACCCGGGTTCCGCTCCGCCGGCGCGCGTCGCCGGCTGCCCGGTCCGCCCGGTGACCCCGGACCGGGCCAGGCTGACCCGCCGGCAGCGACCGCCGCCACCCCGACCCCCGGTGGCTCCTCCCCCTCGAGGAGGAGCCAGATCTCGTCGTCGCGGGGGAGGCATCGCGCGACGGGGTGCGCCACCATTCACGCATGTCCTCTCCTCCCTCGTCCCCGAGCCCAGCACCGACCGCACCGCCCGCTCCGGTACGCCCCCAGGGCAGGGTGCACGCGCTCGACGCGCTCCGCGGCTTCGCGCTGTGCGGGATCATCTTCGTCAACATCCCACAGACCCTCGACATGATGCCCGTGCTCGGCGACGCCCCGGCGGCCCTGCGGCTGTTCGCTGTCGGCCGCTTCTACCCGATCTTCTTCCTGCTCTTCGGCGTGGGCTTCGGGCTCTTCCTGCGCTCGGCGGCGAAGCGCACCGACCGGCCCCGGCCGCTGTTGGTCCGCCGGCTGGTGGCTCTCGGCGTGGTGGGAGCCGCGCACCACCTGCTGCAACCGGGAGAGGTGCTGCTGCCCTTCGCGGTCACGGGCCTGCTGGTGCTGCTGCCGCTCAGCTTCTGCACCGGCCGGGTCAACCTGGTCGTCGGTCTGGCGCTGACGACCCTGGGGCTGGCGGCCGGCGTCGGGGGCCTCGGGCTGTTGCCCGGCCTCTTCGTGCTGGGATTCGCCCTCGCGCAGCTGGGGGTGGCGACCCGCCTTCCCGAGCGGACGGCGGTGCTCGCCCTCTCCTCGGGGATCGCGGCGGTGATCGCGGCCGGCTCCTACTGGGTGGTGGTGCACAGTGGTCTCGCCGAGGGGGTGACCCGCCGCGTCGGCCTGCTGTTCTCGTTCTCGATGGCCGCCGCCTACGCCGCCGCGTTCCTCGCGCTGCTGGCGGTTCCCGTGGTGGGATCGGCCCTGACCGCGCTGCTGGCCCCGTTGGGCAGGCTGGCGCTGACGAACTACCTCTCCGCGACCCTGCTGTTCGTGGCGCTGGGGACGGCCCTCGACCTCCCGGGCTCCTCCGCCTGGGGGACCGCGACCGCCCTCGGGGTCGGCATCCTGCTGGCCCAGGCCGTGTGGAGCCCGTTGTGGACCCGCCACTTCCGCTACGGTCCCGCCGAATGGGCATGGCGGTGCGTCACCTACTGGCGGTGGCTGCCGGCACGCGTGGAGCCGGGGAACGGCGCCTCCCGGTGACTGGCGCGGGTGGCCGGCGCGGGGTGGTGGGCAGGCAGCCGGCACTGGCGGCGACCCCACCACCAGCACCTCGGCTCCGGTGGTGGACCCGGGCGCTGACCGGGATCGGGGCGCGGACCCCCGTCGCCAGGGACTCGGTGGTGGCCCTGGGGCTGGCACTCCTGCTCCTGGTCGTCCGGGTGGGCGCGGCGCTGGCGGTGAACGGCGGCATCCTGCCGGAACCGCTGTGGACCGTCGTCCTGATGAACCTCGTCGCCACCGCTGACGTCGCGACCCTCGCGCTGCGGCGACTCGTGCCCCGCACCGCGCTGGTGCTGGCCACCGCCGTCGTCCTGGTGGCCTCGCTGCTGCCCTTCGTCTACGCGGGCACCGGCCTCGGTCTGGTCGTGTGCGCCTACACGGTGGGCACCCTGCTACCCCGGCGGCGGGTGGTGCTCGCGCTCGGCGTCCTCGCCCTGGTGCACGCGGTGGGCGGTCTGCTGTCGGTCGCGGTGCTCGACGGCCGCCTCACCCCGTTGCCGACCTTCTGGGGCAATGACGGCAGCAACGCGCGGAACCTGCTGTTGGCGTCGCTGTTCTCCTACGGCCTGGCCGGCCTCCTCGGGCTCTACACGCGAACGAGGCGGGACTACCTGGACGAACTGGCCGCCCGGGTGGAACGGCTGACCGCCGAACGCGCCGAACGCGCCAGGGCGGCGGTGCGGGAGGAGCGCGCCAGGATCGCCAGGGAACTGCACGACGTCGCCGCCCACGACCTCTCCGCGATCGTCGTCCAGGCCGGGGCCGCCGACCGGCTGGCGGAACGCGATCCCGCGCTGGTGCGGGAGGCGCTGCGCGATATTCGCGGCCAGGGACGGTCTACGCTGTCGGCGCTGCGGCAGCTGGTGGGCGTTCTGCGCGCCGACACCCCCGAGGACGACCGGAGCCCGCTGCCCTCGATGGGATCGGTCGACGAGCTGGTGGCGGAGGCACGCCGAGCCGGTACGGCGGTCACGCTGTCGGTGTCCGGCCCGGACCACCCGCTTCCGGTGGCGGTGGACGTCGCCGCCTACCGGCTGGGGCAGGAGGCGATCAGCAACGCCCGCCCGC
>NZ_AGVX02000301.1 GCF_000239155.1 Actinoalloteichus spitiensis RMV-1378 | reverse complement strand
GTGGCCTTGATGAGCCCGGCCATGCCCGAGGCCCGGTCGAGGTGCCCGAGGTCGGGTTTGGTGGAGGACAGCACGCAGGGGGTGTCGCGGGCGGCGGGGAAGACCCGGTCCAACGCGGCGAGTTCGACGGAGTCCCCGAGCCGGGTGCCGGGGGCGTGGCACTCGACGTAGTCGATCTCGCCGGGGTCGACCCCGGCGACGGACATGGCGTCGCTGATCACGGTGGCCTGGCCCTCGACGGAGGGGGCGACGAGACCGGCGCGGGCGGAGCCGTCGTTGTTCACGGCGCTGCCGAGGATCACGGCGTGCACGTGGTCGCCGTCGGCGAGGGCGTCGGCGAGCCGTTTGAGGACGACGACGCCGACCCCGTTGCCCAGCACGGTGCCGTTGGCGTCGGCGTCGAGGCTGCGCACGATCCCGTCGGGGCTGGTGAGGGATCCCTCCTCGAACAGGTAGCCCTCGGGGACGGGTTCCTCGATCCGGGAGGCCCCGGCCAGCGCCGTGTCGCACTCCTGGGTGAGCAGGCTCTGCACGGCCACGTGCACCGCGACCAGGGAGGTGGAGCAGGAGGACTGCACGGAGAACACGGGTCCGTCGAGGCCGAGCCGGTAGGAGACGACCATGCACAGCGAGTCGGGGGCGGTGCCCATCGCGTACTGGCCCCGGGTGATGGTGTCCATGACCTCGGGGCTGGCCAGGACGTGCCGCAGCCCGTAGAAGCTGTGGCCGACACCGCCGAAGACCCCGACCCGGCCGGGCACGCGGTTGGGCTGGTAACCGGCTGTCTCGAGGGCCTCCCAGCAGCATTCGAGGAACAACCGGTGCTGGGGGTCGGTGGCCTCGGCCTCCCTGGCGCTGAACCCGAAGAAGGAGGCGTCGAAGAGACCGGGGTCGTCCAGGGGCGCGCCGCGTCGCACGTACTGCGGGTTGGCGGCCAGCGCGGGTGGGACGCGCGCGGCGGCGAGTTCCTCGTCGGTGATCTCCCGGATCGCCGACGGCCCGGTGGTGAGGTTGCGCCACAGCCGTTCGACGGTGCCGGCTCCGGGGAAGCGGCCGGTCATGCCGACGATCGCGATCCGGGTGTCGTCCTCGGACATGTCCACCTCGTTCATGCGTTCTTCCTCCGCTGCGCCGCGCGCAGTCCGGCGCGCCGCCGTTGGCCTCGGTCGCCGCCGGGTTCGGCCACGGGCGTCGCCGTGGGGACCTGGGCGGGTGCGATCAGTTGGGCCAGCGCGCCGACGGTCGGCGCCTGGTACAGGACGTGGGGGGCGAGGTCGTCGACGTCGAGGCGTCGGCGGATGTCGGCGAGCACCTTGATGCCGACCAGCGAGTTGCCGCCGAGGTCGAAGAACCCGTCCTGGGAGCCGACGCGGTCCAGGCCGAGGGCCTCGGCCCACACCTCGGCGATGGCGGTCTCGACGTCACCGGTGGGGGCGACGTAGGGGGTGACGAGGTCGGGGCGCGGGTGGCGCGGGGTGCGCTGGTCGGTGGGGCGGGGCGCGGTGACCGCGTCGACGGTGAACTGGGAGCTGGCGTGGACCAGGGTGGCGAAGTCCTGGGTGTTCACGACCGCGTGGGGCTGGTCGGTGGCCAGCGCGCGCAGCAGGGACCGCCAGCCGGCCTCGAAGTCGATGCCGAGGCGGGCCCGGTTGGCCCGGAAGTAGTCCTGGAGCGCGGAGTCGTAGCCGGCGAGGCCGGCTTCCCAGGCGTTCCACCGCCACTCCCCCCAGCCGACGGAGAGGGTGCGCCACGGGTCGCCGGCGCGGCGGGGGTCCCTGGCGTGGGCGTCGAGGAAGGCGTTGGCGGCGCAGTAGTCGACCTGGCCGGGTCCGCCGCCGGTGGTGGCGGTGATGGAGGAGAACAGGACGAGGAAGTCCAGGTCGGGTACCGCGCGCAGTGCCCGGGTCAGCGCGAGGGTGCCGGCGACCTTCGGGGCGAGCACCCTGTCCATCTCGGCCCGTGTCTTGAACTGCATCAGCCCGATCCCGGGGACGCCGGCGGCGTGCAGCACGCCGTGCAAGGCGCCAAAGCGGTCGAGGGCGGCGCGGACGGCCCGGTCGGTGTCCTCGGGGGTGCTGACGTCGCCGGTGACCACGAGGACCTCGGCGCCGGTGTCCTCCACCCGGCGGACGCCGGCCACGCGGCGGCGGACCTCCTCGCCGGCGCGGGGGTCGGCGAGGATGTCGTCCCAGGTGTCGCGGGGCGGGAGGCCGGTGCGTCCGAACAGGACGAGGCGGGCCTGGCAGGTGGTGGCCAGGTGTTCGGCCATCGCCAGGCCGATGCCGCCGAGGCCGCCGGTGACGAGGTAGACGCCGCGTTCCCGCAGCGCGCCCTCGCCGGCGGTGGTCCGCGCGTCGCTGTCGGGTTGGGCGGGGGTGATCCGGTCGTGGTCGGGCAGCCAGCGGCGGCCTCCGCGCAGGGCGACCACCGGGTCGGTGCGGTCGGCGGCGAGTTCGGCGATGAGGTCCGTGGCCGGTCGTGGGGATGCGGTGGTGCCGGCGGGGTCCAGGTCGACCAGGCGGCAGGTGACGCCCGGGTACTCCAGGGGGATGACCCGCACGGGCCCGGTGAGGGTGGACCAGGCCGGTCGCAGCGCCTCGGTGCCGGTGGCCGAGCAGACCCCGGAGGTGACGACGTCCAGCGCCCAGGAGGTGGAGCCGAGGTCGCGGAGGGCGGCGGCGAGGCCGACGAGGGTGTGCAGGCCCAGGGTGAGGGCGGTGTCCACGGCGTCGGCGGGGTCGTGGGCCTGGTCGCCGTCGGTGTGGTCGGCCAGTGACCACAGGTGCACGACGCGGTCGGGGAGTTCGCCGAGGTCGCGGGTGTGGCGCAGCACGGCCCGCAGCTGGTCGGCGTCGCCGGGGCGGAGGGTGGCGGTGTCGCCGTCCCAGCGTGGTTCGGTCGCCTGGTCGTCGGGGCGGGCGAACCGGACGGTGCCGCCGGCGGCGAGCAGGGCCTCGGCGAGACGGCGGG
>NZ_AGVX02000302.1 GCF_000239155.1 Actinoalloteichus spitiensis RMV-1378 | reverse complement strand
GCCCCCCCAGCCGCTCCAGCTGCTGGGAGCGGCGGGGCAGACCCTGCGTCGCGCCAAGCGGGACGGCCGCGCCCAGTGGACGCTGTACGACCAGTCCCTGGCCGCGCGGGACCGCCAGCGCGCCGCCCTCGCGGCCACCATGCCCACCGCGCTGCGCCGCTACGAGTTCTACCTGGACTACGAACCCGTGGTGCGGTTGGCGGACGCGTCGCTGGCGGCGGTTCGGGCCGTCGCCCGCTGGGACCACCCGGAGCACGGCGTGCTCGGCGCCCGGGACTTCGTCGAGGTCGCCACCGAATGCGGGCAGATCATCCCGATCGGGCGGTGGATGCTGCGGCAGGCCTGTGAACAGCTCAGGAGGTGGCGGGACCGGTGCGGGCTGCGGGCGGTGATCAGCGTGCCGCTCAGCGACCGCCACACGGCCGATCCGGACCTGGTGGCGGACGTGCGGGAGGCGTTGGAGACCAACGGTCTCGCGCCCGCAGACCTCCAGGTGGAGTGCTGGGAACGGGCGATCCTCGACGAGGACGGTGACCTCCGGGACTCGCTGGTGGCGTTGACGGAGCTCGGGGTGCACCTCGTGCTCCGCAGGATGAGCGGCTACACCTGCTTCTCGCAGCTGGAGTCGATGCCGGTGGAGTCGCTGGTCGTGTCCGCCTGGGGCACCCGCACCACCAACCACGGGGAGGACAGCCTCGACAACGAGGTGCTGCGGACGGTGCTGCCGATGCTGCGCAAACTCGACGTGACGCTGATCGCCGGCTCGGTGACGTCGGAGGAGGAGGTCCGCCGGCTGCACGACCTGGGCTGCGACCTGGCGTACGGGCCGTTGTTCGGTGCCCCCGGCCCGCCCGAGGACATCGAGGAACTCGCGGCCCGGGGAGTGCCGGTGGCGCCGGTGTCCTGACCCACCGTGGTGTCGCGGGGCCCCGGTCCCCCGGCCGCGGGTGGGGGCGGAGCGGTGGGTGCGCTCGTCGAGCCGGTCCGGGGCCGTCGGGGCCGCGGGTGCCGTGGTGAGTCGATGTTCACCGCTTCCGGGGGAGGGTCCGCGCCGGTGGTTCCCCGGACGCCGCCGCATGGCCCGGGTTCGCCACCACCCGTGTCCGACCGTGCCCCGGCGGTGGGCGGGTCGGCCACCGCCGGGGGCTCGCTCATCGCCGGACCGTGATCACGTCCTGCGGCCGGGTCCACGGTGAACATCCACCAACTCTGCGAGCGAGCGGTGGAAGGGCAACCATGTGGGCGTCTGCGCCGTCCTCCTCGTACAGGCACGGAACACTCGTCGCGTCGCGGCCCCGCAGACGACCGCGGCCGGGAGGTGATCTCCATGAGACCGTCCAGGAGCTTGCTCGTCAGGGTGGCACTCCCGCTGGCCGCGGTGCTCGGCTTCGCCGCCGCCTGCGGCGGAGCGCCCACCGGCGGTGAGAACGACCAGGCCCAGCCTCCACCCCCAACGACCACCACGTCCGAGCCGGCCCGGACCGGCACGGGCGCCCCCGGTTCCACCGAGAGCGAGGCGGCACCGTCCGAGTCGGACCTGCCCGGCGGGCCACCGCCCAGCCCGGAACGCTCGGACGCGACGGAGTCGGCGGTCGCGGAGGAGCGGTGCCACACCAGTGAGCTGAGGGCCGAGGTGCGGCCGCTCAACGCGGCGGCGGGCAACCGCTACGCCGATCTCGTGCTGACCAACACCAGTGGCCGCACGTGCAGCATCTACGGCTACGGCGGCATGGAGCTGGTGGACGAGAACGGGCGTGCCATCGCCACGGACCTCCGCCGCACCAACGATCCCGGCCCGCAGCTGGTCCAGCTCGCGCCGAACGCGAGCGCCGCGAAGAAGCTGCACTGGACGGTCGTCCCGGGCGAGGGCGATCCCGAGGAGGAACCGTGCGGTCCCGAGCCGGTGAGCATCAACGTCATCCCGCCGGACGAGACGGATCCGCTGAGCGCGTCCTGGACGCTGGGCCCGGTCTGCGACGGCGGCCGCATCGAGGGCAGCGCCTACTTCTCGATGTGAGCTGGTTGGGCAGGGACCGCGCGCCGGCGGGGCGGTGACCACCCCAGGGGCGTCCGGCGGTGCCGCCGGGCGCCCCTTCCGCCGGGTGTCGCCGGCCGGGCGGCGACGCGTCCGTCGACGGGTCGGCCGGGGCTACCACGGGCCCGGGGTCGACAGGTGACAACAGCGCCGTCGACATGGTTGGCTGTCCACACCGGCCAGGTACCGAGGGTAGCCGCGCTCCGCCACCGGGGTGAGGGGCTACCCCCCGGTCCGCTCCGGTCGGTCCGGGTCCCGTTGCCGCGCGTACTAGTGGAGAATCCTGACTGCGATGGTGGAGGAGCAGCTTGAGTTACTCGTCACCGTGGTGGTCGCCGCTGGGAGCGACCGGCACGCGAGAGACGCCTGCGACGACCTGATCGCCCTCTCGGAGGGCGCCGTGGTCGGCTCGTGGGACTGCTCGCACGAGGAGCCGGGTTGTTGGGCGCTGACGATCAGCCGCAGGACCCCCGTCCACGGCGGGGAGGAGGCCGGGGCCACCCTCGGCAGGGCGGTGCGCCGCCTGCTCCGAGCCCTCGGCCCCGGTTTCACCGCGTCCCGGCTGAGCTGCGAACCGCCGACGGCGTGGACCGTGGTGGACGACCCCGAGCTGATCGGTTCCCTCGTCCCGGGCGGTGAACGCATCCTCGTCGAGGCCTGGCTCGGGGAGAGCACGCTGCCGGCGCTGGACCTGCGGGAGCCGGAGACCCCGGACCCGGTGGAGCCGCCCGCTCCCGCCCCGACGTCCGAGGCCGCCGCCCCGCCCCCCGACGGCCCGCTGCTCGCGCTCCAGGTCGACGTGCTGGCCGAGCGGTCCGCTGGTGCGCAGTGGCAGGCCAGGGCCATCGCCGGCCGGCTGACGAGCAACCCCCGCATCACCGACACCGCCTCGCTGACCACGACCCGCTACCGGGTTCGGCTGGATCTCGGCCGGGCCGAGGGCGATGTCGAGGAGGCCGTCCTCGACGCCGTGCGCCGGCTCGGGAAGTCGGGCTGGTCGGAGGTGGCGCGCACCGGTTCGGTGGCGGTGATGAGCTGGAGCACGACCAGCACGCCGCGGAACGGCATCGTCGGGTTGGAGGTGTCCGCCCGGCAGCCGGAGCCGGGCCGGGTCGAGGGGCCGGAGGACGTGGGCTGGCGCGCGCCGGCCCCCGGTACCGAGACGGCGCTCACCGGCTCGGTGCCGGAGCCGGAGCCGGAGCCGGAGCCGGAGCCGGCCACGATCGGCGACCAGGCCCGGTCCCGCGCCGAGGAGCTGCGCACCGCGCACCGCTCCGCGCTGCCCAGGGAGGAACAGCACTGGTCCTGGTGGGGGTGAGCCGGCGGACGGCCGGGTGGCCGCCCGCCGGTGCCCCGGGGAGAGGATCAGGCCGGGTCCAACCAGACCGCGGTGAACGGCCCCCAGTTGCCCTCGGAGTCCTGGGCCCTGACGTGGATCAACTGCCGGTCGGCTCCCAGGCCGGTCGTGGCGAACGTGCCCGCCAGCCCCACCGTCGACCCTGAGCCCACCACGCGGAGGGGCTGGGGGGTGCCGCCCTCCCAGGGGAGCGCGCCGACGTAGGCCTCGGCGGCCACCACGTCCTGGGCGGTGGGCCTGCCGACGCCGTTGGTGCCGTAGGCGTCGTCGTCGGCGGTGCCGAACACCGAGGCCCAGGGACCGTTGGCCCGGACGACGCTCAGGTCGGACACCGTGGGGCCGAGTGCGAGCGAGTACGGCGCCCTCGCGCTCTTCGCCGCGTAGAGGAGGGCGTCCGCGTTCTCGCCCCACAGCTGGTCCTGGCAGGAGTAGGCCGGGTGGAACCCGGTGCAGGTCCTGGCCGACCCGAGCTCGTAGGTGAACGACGCGACGCCGAGCCGGTCGTAGGAGTAGTCGTCGGTGGCTCCGGAGACCCCGTAGAGCACCTCGGGCGGACGGCCGGTCCGGTAACCGTTGTAGTGGCTCATCCGGAAGCCCAGCGACCGCAGTCCCTCGTCGTTGGGCGCCGGGCCGTCGACGGCGTTGCCCCAGGGGAACAGCACGTAGTCCCCGAAGGTGTGCAGGGTGATGAGCACACCCCGCGCGTCCAGGGGAGCCGAACCGTCCGGTTCGGTCCGCTGGGCCGGGAACAACCGGTCGAACAGGTCGGCCAGCTGGTGCGTCTCGGGTTCGGAGTTCGGACCGGAGCCGTGGTAGGTCTGCCCGCAGGGGTTGGAGCTGGAGCCGCTCTCCGCCCACCGGGTGTCCCAGTTGCGGTTCAGGTCGACCCCGGCGTGGTTGTTCGACCACGAACCGCCGGTGCCGCAGGGGACGGTGCTGTCGGAGTCGTTGGTGTTCTTGCGCTGCCAGGCGGGGCTGGTGCCGCCGAGGCCCTGGTCCTCGATGCCCCGTTCCACGAGCGCGGTTCCGTCGGGATTGGCGTTGGGCACCACCCAGATCTCGGTGCTGTCCAACACCGAGGTGATCTCGGCGTCCCGCCCGTACCCGTCCACCAGTGACGTCACGAACCGCCACGCGATCTCGCTGGTGGTCACCTCACGCGCATGGATCTGCGCCATCAGGAGGAACCGGGGTTTCTCCGAATCGGGCTCGGGAACGCATCCCGCGCCCGCGTCCGCCGTCACGCACAACACCGGCAACTCGTACCCGGCCCCGGCGTCCCGCGTCCGCTCCCACGACTCCCCGTAGGTCAGGTGCCGCACCAGTTCCGGGTACGCCTCAGCCAGGTCCTCAGCGAACTGGTAGTGCCCTTCCACCGTCCGGTAGCCGCCGTAGAACGTGGGGTACTGCTGGCCAGCCAGCCGGGCGGGCAGGGGGGTCGCGGACTCGGCCAACGGCACCGCCGAGGACACCGCCGGCTCCCGGCCCACCACCGAGAGGCCCTGGGCGGTGAGCTCGTCCACCGTCGTGCGGTCCCCGAGGACGATCAGGTCGTCACCCTCGCGACCGACCAGGTCGTACCCGGTACCGGACAGCAGGTCCGCGAGCGCCTGCCGGTCCTCCCCCGCCGCGCTGACGCGCACCAGCTCCACGGGGTCCGGCTCGGCCGGGTTCGGTTCGGCGGTGGCCGGCACCAGGCTGGCCGTCATGAGTGCCGAGGCCATCGCCACGGCGAGAGCGAGGTGGAACGGACGCGGATGTCGTGCCATGTGCACCGTCCTCCAGGACCTGTGGTGGCGTACCCGCGCCCGTCCGGTCCGATCCGACACGCTCGGCCCGCCGGGTCCGGGCACCACCGCGTACGGGCGGTCGTGACCGGACACCGCCAGCGTTCCTCATCGGATTCCGGCGGGGCCCGGCGACCAGGACCTCGCATTGTCGACACATCGGTTCGAGGGCGACAAGCCGCCGATCCGGGCAACTCCCGGATCGGGGTCCGTTCGGGCGAAGGCCGCTCGTCGGAGCGGAGCAGCCTGGCTCCCGCGCCAGGCGGGTGCCCGCCCGGACCCCGGTGGTCGGTCTCCCGTCACCGTCGGGCCGTCACCGTCCGAACGGGTCGGACCCGGCTGACCCGGCCGTTCGGGTGAGTCCGCTGGCCGGGTGCCCGGTCGGGACTCCACGAGGTGGTCGCCGGGGGTGGCGCTGTCTGGTCCCGGGTTCTGATCACCTACTAACCTCTGTGTGACGCGGCCACGAATTCGAGCCGGCACACTGGATGGTGGGACCCGGCGACTGGGAGGGCATCGGTCGGATGGCAGGTGTGGAGGAGGTCCGCGCGGGTATCGCGCAGGCCAACCAGGAGATCAACGAGGCGCTGACGATGCTGCGTCAGATCCAGGAGCGGGTGGACCGGGCGCAGGCGACGCTGACCAACGCGATGCAGGGCAGCATGCAGCCGGAGGTGCAGCAGTCGCAGGTGATGTTGTCCCAGGGTGTTGAGCTGGTGAACCAGGCCTACGGCCAGCTCTCCGCGTGTGTGACCACGACGGACGGGTACGCGGCGAGGCTGTGATCCTCCCGAACCAGGAGAGGTGTGATCCGAGGTGTCCGCCATCGAGGAGCTGCGCGCCGCGCTGCTGACCGTCGTCGACGACGTGCGGGGCGCGTCGGCCGGGCTGCTCGACGTCCGCCAACGCACGGAGCGGGCGCTGGCCCTGCTCGGCGAGCTCAGTTCCGACCACCACGAGTCGCTGGTGCCGCCGGAGGCCCAGCGGGCCGCGGAGGCCCTGCGACAGGTGTCCCTCCTGACCGTCCAGGTCGAAACCTCCGTGCAGAGCGTGTTGGCCAGACTGTGATGGTCCTCGGCGCCCACCCGGTCCTCCCACGCCGGCACGCGGTTCCACACCGGGCGTCGTCCCGTCGCGGCGGGGCCGCCCGGTGACCAGACGAGGTGACCGCCGCCGGCGGATCGAGGACTCCTTCGACAGGTTCCGGCGGGCGGTGGCGAACTTCCTCGGGGTGGCCGCCAACCGCCTGTCGGCGGCC
>NZ_AGVX02000303.1 GCF_000239155.1 Actinoalloteichus spitiensis RMV-1378 | reverse complement strand
GGTGCGGCGGCAGTACCTGCCGCACGGCGAACCGATCGCCGCCGGCGTCGTCGGGCTCGCCAACAAACTGATGCTCACCGACGGCCGGGAGTGGGTGCCCCGCAGGTTCCGGCAGGGCATGAACCTGGTGACCGGAGCCGGCCCCTACTCGCTGTTCACCTCCGCCTACCAGCCACCGCCCGGCGCGAAGCGGGTCCTCGCCGACGTCACCGGCCGCACCCCGCCACCGATCGACCAGCCCTACCTGCTCACCGCGCTGGTGTCCGCCCCCGACCACCTGCCCCCGGACATCGGTGGTCTCGGGCCGGACCGCCTGCGTGCCGTCGCGGCCGGCCTCGTCGCCGACTGGCACCCGGTGTTCCGCCGCCTGATCGACGAGTCCGAGGAGGACAGCCGGGGCGTGAGCGTCTTCCGGGTGGCACCCCAGCTGCCGCCCTGGCCGTCGAGCCGGGTGACCCTGCTCGGCGACGCCATCCACGCCGTGCCCGCCACCGGCGGCCTCGGCGGCAACGCGGCGCTGCGGGACGCCCGCCGCCTGACCCAGCTGCTGGCCACGACGACCCACGACCGGCTCCTCGACTCCGTCCGCACCTATGAACGGGACCTCCGGGAGCACGGCTACGCCGCCGTGCGGGACGCGCTCGCGGCGCGGGACCAGATGGTCGCGAGCGGCACCCTGGACACCCTCGTCAGCCGGACCTGGCTGCGGCTCTGCCGGTACGTCGCACCGCTGCGGCGGCACTCCTTCGGGTCCTCCGAGGCCGACGTCAGCCACCCCCGGCCCTGGGAGCTCGCCTCGCCGGCCTGACCTGACGAGGAGGCAGTCGGAGGAGGGCGGTCCACGGTCGGTGGCGGTGATTCACCCGGGACCCGCCACTGACCCGGACCGCTGGTCCGCCCGCTGCCCCGACCCGGGTGTGTACGCGCCCACCTCGCGGATCCCTGTGAAAGGTGGCCGATGGTTGGCGTACCTGGATGGGAGCGCGTCGTCGAACGCTCGTGGCGGGCACCCCGTCCGCTGAGGACGCTGGTCTCGTGGTCATGCGCGGTGCTGGCGACCCACTGAGCATCGGGGAACGAGTGGCCTTCTACCGGCGCCGGCGGGGCCTCGCCCAGGTCGCCCTGGCGGGCATGGTGGGCCGATCCGAGGACTGGTTGAGCAAGATCGAGCGTGGCGAGCGTGGTATCCGCCAGCTTGCTTCCCGACTGAGGCAGGCGTGCGGCCGAGTGAGGGGGGTGGCGCTTCGAGCTCGATCACCCATTGGGGACGGACAGTTGGAGCGTCTCGAGTATGGGTCGCGCGGCTGGGTCTCCGGGATAGAGTTCAAGCGTTTGTCGCCTGGCCTCCTGAGCGAGCATGGCGAAGGGAAGTTGTGAACGCCGACCTTCCTGTTTCGCTTTCTCGATCCACGACACCGCTGACTCGATGTCCCCCGTTCGCAGCGCGGAGATGCCGAGGGTGAACCTGGCTTCCGTTGCCCGCATGGGACTTTTCTCGGTTCCGTCGGGCGCTCGGGACAGGTGTATGACCTCGTGTGCGTGCTCCGTCGCCCGTCGGTTGTCGCCCACCAGTCGGTAGCAGTCCATCGCGTAGAAGTCCCATTTGGTTGGATCGACGACGAAGTGATTTTCGGGCCGAGTGGGGTGATCGTGCCGGGTGAGTAGGCGATATCCCTCGTCCAACGTCCGGTGTACGTGATCTCCTTGCCCCATCCGGGCGTGGGCCTTCGCTGACTGGGCGGCAAGCTGAACGACGACGGAAGAATGGGGAGCCGCCGCGGATCCGGCCTCCGCGTACTGGGCGACGGAGCGTAGGCGGCCTTGCGTGAGCGCGAACCATGCGCTCAACTCGAAGGTCCATCCCACGATCTCGGCGTGTCCGGACTCCTTGCCGATCTGTAGGGCGGCCAGGCGGCTGAGTTCGGCTTGTCTGATATTCCCGAGATCGTATTCCAGGCAGCCAAGAAGCAGGGTGAGCCAACCGGCGTTGACCAGGATGTCCCGATGTTCCCGGAGCGTGGTTGGGCGTTCGAGGAGGTGGGCGCTGTACTCCAACCAGTACATGGTTTCACGGTGCAGTTCACGGGCGTCCCGCCAAGCGTACTCGCAACAGAGCTGCTCGGTGACGAGTTGCATCTGTTCTAGCGTCTGACTACCGACATCGGAGTTGTGAAGGTGTCGCACGACTTCACTCAACCCCCAGGGACGACGGGCCGTCGACGGCGTTGTGGGAGGAAGGGCCGCGCTGCCCGCCGCGCGGGCAGCGGCGGCCAGCG
>NZ_AGVX02000304.1 GCF_000239155.1 Actinoalloteichus spitiensis RMV-1378 | reverse complement strand
GGGCGGGGGAGGAGCAGGCGCGCCAGGGCGTTCCTCGGCGCGGCCAGCCGGTCGGCCTGGGCGACCCGGGACAGCAGGTGCGCGCCGGCCGCCACCCGCTGCGCGGGCCGGCGCCGCGCCCGGTCGTAGGCGCGGAGGCCGCCCGGCACGTCCGATCCCTCGCCCACGCTGTCCGCCAGCGTGACGGCGTCCACCAGGGCCTGGCAGGCGCCCTGCCCCAGGTTGGGGGTCATCGCGTGCGCGGCGTCCCCCACCAGCGCCACCCGGCCGGCGACGAAGGACCGCAGGGGCGGGCGCAGCTCGTACAGCCGGTTGCGCAGCACGGTCTCGCCGTCCATCGCCGCCAGCAGCTGGGGAACCGGGTCCGGCCAGTCCCCGAAGAACCGGCGGACGTGGGCCAGGTCGTCGGGCGGCGCCGGCGCGTCCTCGGGACCCCGGATGGTGGCGTACCAGTTCGTCCGCCCCGGCGAGATACCCGTCACGCCGAACAGCGCACGACGTCCCCAGATCTCCCCGTGCCCCTCGACCTCGAGGGGAGCCACGCCCCGCCACGCGACCGCCCCGGCGTACCTGATCTCGGTGCGGTCGCCGAAGAAGGCCGGTCGGACGACGCCGCGGATGCCGTCCGCGCCGACCAGCAGATCGCAGTCGGCGAGCAGCGCGCTCGGGTCGTCGACCTCGGCCCCGAAGCGGACGACCCCCTCCGGGACCGCCGCGTTGAGGGTGGCCAGCAACGTCGGCCTGGCGACCAGCACGGTGGGCAGGCCGGTGCGGCGTTCCAGGCGTTCGGCGTCGACGCCTCCCAGCACCCGGCCGGTCGAGGTGCGCAGGACGAAGGATTCCTGCCGCACCCCGACCCGCCGCAGCTCGTCCACGACTCCCAGCCGTTCCAGCGCCCGCTGCGCGGCGGGCCACATGCCCAGCGCGGTGCCCTCGGGGCGGTGGTCGTGCTCGCGTTCCCACACCGACACGTCCCACCCGCGTTGTCCCAGCGCGGTGGCGCAGGCCAGGCCCGCGATGCCGCCTCCCACGACGACAGCTCGTCTTCCCATGCCCGTAAACTACACCTGTAGTGAGCGGTGGTGTCTGGGGATCCGGCGAGCGCGGACGGGGCGGGCGGCCACCGACACCGTGGCGGCTCGCGGGCGTGGACGTGCCGTCCGCCCGAGGGGCGTGCCGGCCACCCGGAGCGGTGGCGGTCCGCTCCGCCTGCGACGCTGGCTCGTCAGGAGAGGCCACGGGAGGAGTGGGGAGCGAGGTGGTGGAGGCCAGGGCGGTCCGACCCGGGAACCCCGACGGCGGGACACGGGGGGCACCGACCGCACCACGCCGTCGAGCCGACCCGTCGTCCACTCGACGGGAGCAGGTGCTGACGGCGGCGGTCCGGCTGCTGGCCGGTGGCGGCCCCCGGGCGCTGACCCACCGCGCCGTGGACGAGGGGGCCGGCCTGCCCGCCGGCTCGACCTCGAACCTGTTCCGCACCCGGGACGCCCTCGTCGCGGGCGTGCTCGACCACATCCTCGCCGAGGAGGAGGCGATCGTGGCGGGGGTCGCGGGAACCGGAGGCCCGGAGACCGCCGACCAGCTCGTCGCCTACCTGGTCGGGTTCCTCGACCAGGCGCTCGGGGTCGGACGCGATCTCACCCTCGCCCGCCGGGCGCTGTTCGCCGAGGCCGGTGTCCGCCCCGAGGTGCGGCGGGAGATCACCGAACGCACCCGGTCCCTCTGGGAGCTCGGCGGCCGGTGGCTGCGCGGACTCGGCGCACCCGACCCCGAGCGGCGCGCCCGGTTGTTGCTCGCCATGATCGACGGCATCATCACCGAACGGCTGGTTCGGCCCGAACCGCCGCTGGACGTCGAGGAAGCCGTGGAACTGGTGCTGCGGGCAGTCCTGTCCGACCCCTGACCGGCGGGCAGGGGGCCGAGCGGCACCGCCAGGACCCGCCCCTGGCGGCCCCGGGCGTCCCCGGCCACCAGCTCCCCCGCTCCCGCCAGGACCGCTAGCGCCACGAGGGCAGCCACAGCTCCGCGTTCCACCGCCACGGCGTGATCGGCTCACCCACCAGCACCGGCCACAGCCACACGAAGTTGGCCACCACCAGGCCGACGTAGAGCGACACCACCAACAGGCCCGTACCGCGCCGCTCCGATCCCCGGCGCGCGGGACCCAGGACCTGGCCGAGCACCAGGGTGAGACCGAGCACCAGGAACGGCGCGACCGGAGTGATGTAGAAGAAGTACATCTGGCGGTCCAGGTTCGAGAACCACGGGAGCCACCCCGCCAGGTAACCGACCAACACCGCCGTGTACCGCCAGTCGTAGCGGGTGACCGCGCGCCACAACGCCCAGGCCAGCATCGGGAACACCAGCCAGTACATCGCGGGGGTGCCGATCAGCATCAGCGCGCCCACGCACTCGTCCTGGCCGCAGCCGGTGACCGAACCGTCGTAGTAGTACAGCATCGCCCGCAGCCCCATCGGCCACGTCCACGGCTTGGACTCCCAGGCGTGCGGGTCCTCCGGGTCGGTGACCAGGCCGTTGTGGAACTCCAGCACGCTGCCGCTGTTGAACCACAGCGCCCGCAGCGCGTCGGGGACGAACCAGAACGCGGACGAGGTGCCCACGCCGTCGCCGACCGCGTGGCGGTCGAAGGCCGTCTCCGATCCGAACCAGGCCCACCAGGTGGCCAGGTAGGTGCCGATCGGCACCGCCACGAACGCCCAGAGCCCCGGGCCGAGGTCCCGGCGGGCCGCGCCGAGGAAGGGGCGGCTCACCCCGGCCGCCCGCCGGGCCGTGTAGTCCCAGAACACGCAGAGCACCGCGAACGCCGCCAGGAAGTACGCGCCGGACCACTTCACCCCGCAGGCCAGGCCGAGCAGTACCCCCGCGCCGAGCCGCCACCAGCGGACACCGAGCCGGGGGCCCCAGACGCTGTCCCCGGTCCGGCCCTCCCGCACGACGACCGCCAGGCGGTCCCGGACCTGGTCGCGGTCCACCAGCAGGCAACCGAACGCGGCGAGGACGAAAACGGCCAGGAAGATGTCCAGCATCCCCACCCGCGACTGCACGTGGCTGACCCCGTCGGCGATTAGCAGCACGCCCGCGATCCCGCCGAGGAACGTGGAGCGGGTGAGCCGGCGCCCGATCCGGACGATCAGCAGGATCGACACGGTTCCGGCGACGGCGGCGCTGAACCGCCAGCCCCACGCCGTGTACCCGAACAACCACTCGCCCACCGCGATGAGGTGCTTGCCCAACGGGGGGTGCACGATGAGCCGGTAGCCGGGGTTGTCCTCCACCCCGCCGTTGCGCAGCACCTGCCAGGCGTGCGGCACGTAGTGCTTCTCGTCGAAGATCGGCGTGCCCTGGTCCGTCGGGTGACCGAGGTTCCAGAACCGGATCACCCCGCCGACGAGGGTGAGGCTGAGCGCCACGACCCAAGCGCGCAACCGGTCCGCGGGCATCGGCCGGTTGAGCCGGGCGAGCGCCGTCTCGCGACCCCCGTCGGGCGGCTCCACCGGGGGGACCTCGCCCACCCCCACCACCCCCTCCCTGGCGGGCGACGGGGTGGCCGTGGTGTGCGGTGCGGGGACGCTCACGGCGCCGATCGTAGGCTTGACCAAGTGGGCAACATATCCGGAACCGGTCGACTCGTTCTCGCCGCTACCCCGCTGGGCGACGCCGGCGACGCCTCCCCTCGGCTCGTCGCCGCGCTGCGGACCGCGGACGTGGTGGCGGCCGAGGACACGCGGCGGCTGCGCGCACTCGCCAGCACCCTCGACGTCGCCCCGGCGGGGCGGATCATCAGCTACTACGACTCCGTCGAGGCCGCCCGCACCCCGGCCCTGGTCGAGACCGTGCGGGACGGGGGCACCGTCCTCGTGGTCACCGACGCCGGCATGCCCAGCGTCTCCGACCCGGGTTTCCGCCTGGCCAGCGCCTGCGCGGCGGCCGGCCTGCCGGTGACCTGCCTGCCGGGACCCTCCGCGGTGACCACCGCGCTCGCGGTGTCCGCCCTGCCCTGCGACCGGTTCTGCTTCGAGGGGTTCCCGCCGAGGAAGAGCGGCGAACGCGGCCGGTGGCTGTCCGGCCTGCGCGAGGAATCCCGCACCACCGTGTTCTTCGAGTCACCGCACCGCTTGGCCGACACCCTGGCGCAGGCGGCCGAGCTCCTCGGCGCGGGGCGCCCGGCCGTCGTCTGCCGCGAGCTGACGAAGACGCACGAGGAGGTGCGGCGCGGCGGCCTGGGGGAACTCGCGGAGTGGGCGGCGGCGGGAGTCCGGGGCGAGATCACCGTCGTCCTCGGCGGCGCCGAGGCCACCGGCGCGCCCGACCCGGCCAGCCTCGTGGGCGCGGTGGAGGAACGGGTGGCCGACGGCGAGCGGCTGAAGGACGCCGCCGGCGCCGTAGCCTCCGCGACCGGGGTGGGGAAGAAGGAGCTGTACGACGCGGTGCTGCGCGCCCGGCGCGGCTGATCCCGCTGGCCCCGGACGGCGGGGCGGAGCCCCCGCGCGGGCAGCCCCTCCCGGTCCGCGCTGCCCAGGACGGCGGGCCGTCCTCCCACCCGGCCACCGACGAGGTGGCGGACACCCCCCGGGGGGGGGCTCCCGCGGGTTCGCCCCGTTCCTCCGGCTGGACCGCCCCGCGCCTGGGGCGACTCCGGCGCGAGGACGGCTCATCCGGTCGGAGCGGCGCGAGGGGTGGGCCCCGTCCTCGGGCGGCGGAGGTCGCGTTCGCGGCGTGTCCTCACGAGACGTCGCCGAGGACGGCCCGGCCGTCGTCGGTGAAGGTCAGGCCCGGGTTGTGCACGACGTCCCACCGGAAACCCTCCGGGTCGGCGACGTAGGCCTGGTAGCCGCCCCAGACGGCGTGCTGGGCGGGGCGGACCAGCGAGCCGCCGGCGGCGACGAAGCGCTCGACCACCGCGTCCACCTCCGCCTCACTCCCCACGTTGTACCCGAGGGTGAACCGTCCGGGCCCCTCCTGATCCAGGGCCGCGCCGCCCAGGTCGTCGGCGAGTTCGGCGACGCCCCACAGGCTGAGCAGCAGTCCGTGTCCCACCTGGACGAACACCGTGTCCTGGATGTCGGCGACGACCTCCCAGCCCAGTCCGTCCCGGTAGAAGCGCCGCGCCCGGTCCAGGTCGTTGACGCCGAGGGTGAGGACGGTGAGGTGCTGCTGTGCCATGACGTTCCGTTCCTTTCGCTTCGGTCGCCCCGGTGCGGGGCCACGGCGACGGTAGGCGCTGGTGGACGCCGTGTCGTGAACGAAACGGACATCCGCGCCCGGAATCCCGGGAGCGAGTGACAGGACACCGGGGAACGCGGGGTGTCATCCCCGGCCCGAGGGCTGGGGGTCGGTCAACAACGCCAGCAGCGGTGCGGCCTTGGCGTGGCACTCCGCCCACTCCAGCTCCGGGACCGAGTCGGCGGTGATCCCACCGCCCACCCCCAGTGCCAGCTCGGCGCCTGCCGGGGCCGGCGCGTACTCCAGGGTGCGGATCGCGACGTTCAGCTCCATCCCCGCCACCGGCGACACCATGCCCACCGCCCCGCAGTAGACCTCGCGGGGTGTCCGCTCCAGGTCGGCGATCAACTCCAGCGCCCGCACCTTGGGCGCCCCGGTGACGGACGCCGGCGGGAAGGTGGCGGCCAGCAGCTCGGCGTCGGACACGCCCCGGCGCAGCTCGCCCACCACGGTGGACACCAGGTGCCACACCCCCGGGTGGGGCTCGACGTCCAGCAGGGCGGGGACGGTGACACTGCCCGGCTGGCACACCCGGCCCAGGTCGTTGCGGGCCATGTCCACGATCATCACGTTCTCCGCGACGTCCTTGGTCGACGCCCGCAACCGGGCCGCGTTGCCGTCGTCGGCCGGGCCCCGGCGGGGCAGCGTGCCCTTGATCGGACTGGTCCGCACGGTGCGGCCCCGGCGGGCCAGGAACAGTTCGGGGGACAACGACACCACCGCGCCCCACCCGCCGGACAGGAAGGCGGCCCGCGCCGGTGCCAGGGTCGACACCCCCCGGACGAACAGCGCCAACGGGTCGCCGTCGAAGCCGGCCCTGATCTCGGTGCACACGTTGACCTGGAATACCTCGCCCGCCCCGATGGCGGCGACCGCGCCGAGGACCGCCTCCTCGTGCGGCC
>NZ_AGVX02000305.1 GCF_000239155.1 Actinoalloteichus spitiensis RMV-1378 | reverse complement strand
CCCGCAGGCCGGATGCCCCACGTCCGGCGGCGGCCGTCACGCCCGCAGGAAGTCGAGCAACGCGGCGTTCACCTCGGCCGCGTGCGTCCACAGCAGGCCGTGCGGGGCGCCCTCCACCTCGACGTAGCGCGCCCGGGGCAGCAGCGAGTGGAAGGGGCGCGCGGTGGCGTCGATGGGCAGCACCCGGTCCGCCGTCCCGTGCAGGATCAGCGCCGGCACGTCGACGCTGGGGATGTCCGAGCGGAAGTCCGTCACCCAGGTGTCGATGGCCTCGACCGAGGAGTAGGGCGAAGCCTGGGTCGCCGTGACCCAGTTGGCCCGCAACACCTCGTCGCTGACCCGATGACCCCGGTTCTCGTCGACGTTGTAGAAGTTCTGGTAGAACTCGGCGAAGTGCGCGTAGCGGTCCCGGACGGCGCCCTCCCGGATGCCGTCGAAGACGGACTGGTCCACCCCGTCCGGGTTCTCCGGCGTCCTGAGCAGGAACGGCGGCAGCCCCGAGAGGAACGCGGCGCGGGCCACGCGCTCGGACCCGTAGCTGCCCAGGTACCTGGCCACCTCACCGCTGCCCATCGAGAAGCCCACCAGGGTCACCTCGCGGAGGCCGAGGACGTGCAGCAAGCCGTTCAGGTCGGCCGCGAAGGTGTCGTAGTCGCACCCCGAGGTCGGCTTGCTCGACCTGCCGAAGCCCCGCCGGTCGTAGGCGATGACCCGGTGCCCGGCAGCCAGCAGCGGAGGGACCTGCTTCTCCCAGGACTGGCTGTCCAACGGGTACCCGTGGATGAGCACCACCGGCTTCCCGTCCTCCGGACCGTGGTCCTCGTAGTAGAGGTCGACGGTGGTGCTGTTCTCCTCGGCGACGGTCACGAAGGTCATGGCGACTGCCCTCCCGGCACGCGTGCTCGGTCCAGCCACCCGGGTACCCCGCCCGGCGACCGGCACTCCCGCGACCCGGGGTGACATCCCCGGCCCGTCCCCGGGGCTGTCGGCCGGTCACGCGGTGGGTGGCGCGTACCGTTCCTCGGCCATCCGCACCAGCGCCGCCCGGTCCACCTTGCCGGTGGCCCCCAGCGGCAGCGCGTCCAGGAACCAGACCCGGCGGGGATGGGCGTAGGGCGCGCCGCGTTCCAGGGTGTGCCGGCGGATCTCCTCCTCCGTGATGCCCTCCGCGCGCACGAACGCCACCGGGACCTGGCCCTTCACCGGATGCGGGACGGGCACCACCGCGACCTGGGTGACCTCGGGCAGCGCGAGCACCAGCCGCTCCACCTCGGTGGGGTACACGTTCTCGCCCCCCACCTGCATCATCTCGTCCCGGCGCCCCACCACGTAGTGGTAGCCGTCCACGTCCCGCCAGGCGAGGTCACCGGTCCGCAACCACCCGTCCGGGGTGATGCGGCTGGCGGTCACCTCCGGCAGCCGGTGGTAGCCGAGGGCCACGCCCGGGCTGCGGACCCAGATCTCCCCGACCTCACCCGTGCGCACCATGAAGTCCGTGCCGGCGTCGGTGCCGGCCCCGTCCCTGCCCGGCACCCCCACCAACCGCACCTCGGCTCCCGGCACGGGAATCCCCGCGCTGCCGGTGCGGATCGCGTCCCTCGGCGTCGCCAGCACCTGCGGGCCGCCCTCGGTCAGACCGTAGGCCTCGACGACGGGCACCCCGAGCCCCGCGGTGATCCGGCGGCTGAACTCCTCGCTCAACGGTGCCGACCCGCAGACCACGAACCGGAGTGAGCTCAGGTCCCGGCCGAGGTGGGAGCCGCTGGCCAGCAGCATCTCGTAGGTGGCGGGAACACCGGTGGTGTAGGTGCAGCGGTGCCGTTCCACCTCGGCGGGGATGCTGCGGGGGTCGGGGTCGGTGTTGACCACCATCGTCGCCCCCGACAGCAGCGCCGGCTTGACCACGCAGATCATCGCGTTCTTGTGGTACAGCGGGGCGGTGATGAGGCCCTTCTGGTCTGGGCCCAACCGCCAGAAGTCCCGGTTCGCCCTGGCGTTCCACAGCTGACCGCCGTGGGTGAGCAGGCACCCCTTCGGGCGGCCCGTCGAACCGGAGGTGTAGGGCTGCATGCACACCTCGTCCGGGCTCACCGCGACCGGGTTCACCCCGTCGTCCAGCTCGTCCATCGTCAGGGTCGTCACCGACTCGTCCGCGCCGAGGTAACCGGCGGCGACCAGGCCGTCGCCGTCCCCGACGCCGACCCCGAGGTCGGGTGGCGCCGGCGGATCGGCCAGCTCCCGGACCGACCAGCCGTCGGTGCCGTGCGAGCCGACGAGCAGGGGCCGGCCGGTGGCGCCGCCAGCACCGCCCTCCGCCACGATCTCCGCCGCCCGGTCCACCAGGGTGTCCTGCGCCACCACCACCAGCGGTTCCGCGTCCGTCACGACGTGCGCCAGCGCCGGCACACCGGCCCGAGTGTTCAGCGGGACCGCCACCGCGCCGAGCCTGATCGCGGCGAACAGCGTCTCCAGGTAGCGGTGGTCGTTGTGGAACAGCAGTGCCACCCTGCTGGCCCTGGTGACGCCGAGCCGGGCCAGCAGGTCCTGGGTGCGCCGCACCCGCCGGTCGAACTCGCGGTAGGTGAAGCACGCCTCGCCCTGTTCGACCGCCACCGCGTCGGGCGCGGACAGCACGGCGTCGGACATCAGGCGCCAGCCGAGGTTGTGCTCGACGCTGGCCGGTCGCCCGCCGAGCGCGGCCCGGGGGTCACCGGTGTCCCGTGTGCCCTTCATCTCGTGGTCGGCGCGCCCACCGCCGGGCGGCGCGCCGCACCTCCCTCCCCAGGAGTGGTGACAGACCGAGGGGTCGGACCCGGTGGGCCAGGACGTCTCCGCTGCCCGGTCACGGGGTGACGATGACCTTTCCGAAGACGAGACGCTCCTCCAGCAGCCGCTCCGCCTCGGAGACCTGGTCCAGCGGCAGGACCGAGTCGATGACCGGGTTCAACGTGCCGGTGGCGACGGAGTCCAGCAGGCCCTGGAGGTCGGCCCTGCTCCACGCGTTGCTGCCCAGGATGTCCAGTTCGCGGACCCAGACGTAGGGCTGGAACTGGCTGACCTCGTACCCGCTGGTCGCCCCGCAGGTCACCACCCGGCCGCCGGGACGGGTGGCGCGGATGGAGCCGGCCCAGGTGTCCGCTCCCGTGTAGTCGACCATCACGTCGACCCCGCGCTTGCCGGTCTCCCGCCAGATGCGCGCGCTGAAGTCCTCCTCGCGGGAGTTGACCACCACGTCCGCTCCGAGCTCGGTGAGCCGGTCCAGCTTCTCCCGCGAGCTGGCGCAGGCGATCACCCGGGCGCCGATCGCCTTGGCGATCAGCACCACCCCGGTGCCCACCCCGCCGGCGGCACCCAGCACGGCGACGGTCTCGCCCGGCTGGAGCTTCGCCCTGGTGACGATCATCCGCTGGGCGGTGCCGTAGGCGATCGGCAGCGCGGCCGCCTGCTCGAAGCTCACCTCGTCGGGCAGCGGCAGGAGGTTCGCCGCCGGGACCACCGCGTACTCGGCGAGTCCGCCGGGCAGGTCCTCGCCCAACGCCTTGCCGTGCACGAGCGGGTCGACCAGCACTCGGGTGCCCTCGGCCGGACCGGTGGTGTCCGGGCCGTAACCGGCGACCTCGCCGGCGATGTCCCCACCCGAGATGTGCGGCAACGGCAGCTGCCCGCCCGCCGTGCCGTTGCGGACGAAGACGTCCAGGTGGTTCAGGCCGCAGGCGCGGACGCGGATCAGCGCCTCACCCGGGCCGGGCTCCGGGGCCGGGTGCTCCCGCACGACCCGGCACTCCGGGCCACCCCGGTCCACGATCAAAGCCGCCTTCATCCGACGTTCTCCGTTCCTCGTCGTGCGATATTCAACAGGTCTGGTGCGGGTCCGCCACGCGGCGGGCCCGCCCCTCATCTCAGGAGGCGGAGCCGACCCGCTCCGCGTCCTCCCCGGCGGATCCCGGCGCGGGCGCCGCTGTCGACGCCACTCCCGGGGGGCTACCCGCCTCGTCCCGGCGGATGCGCCGGTACACGTGCGTCCGCAGCTCCCCGAACTCGGCGAGCCGCTTGGTGGCGACCTGGTCGCGTGGCGAGGGCAGGTCGACCTCGACCAGCTCCCGCACCGAGGTGGGGGAGGGGCCCAGCACCGCGATCCGGTCGCTCAGGTACACCGACTCGTCGATGTCGTGCGTGACGAACACGATGGTGATGTCGTGCGCCTCCCGGATCCGGAGCACGAGGTCCTCCAGGTCCGCCCTGGTCTGGGCGTCGACCGAGGCGAACGGCTCGTCCATCACCAGGATCCTCGGCCGGTAGGCCAGCGCGCGGGCGATCGCCACCCGCTGCTGCATGCCGCCCGACAGCTGCCAGGGGTAGTGGTCGGCGAAGCCGGCCAACCCCACCTCGGCCAGGGCCTCGTCGGCGCGCCGTTCCCGTTCGGGCCGAGGGACCCGCCGGGCGCGCAGCGGCAACATGATGTTCTTCCGGACCGTGGACCACGGCATCAGCGACCGGCCGTACTCCTGGAAGACGAGGGCCATGTCCGCCGGCGGTCCCGTCACCGGCCGGCCGTCCAGCAGGACTTCGCCCGAGGTGGGGCGCAGCAGTCCCGTCATGCACTTCAGCAACGTGGTCTTCCCGCAGCCGGAGGGACCCACCACGGTGAGGAACTCACCCGGTCGGACGGTGAGGCTGACCTCGCCGATGGCCGGTGTCACCCCGGCACCAGAGCCGTAGGTCTTGCTCACCGAACGCAGTTCGAGCACGAGAAACTCCCTTCCTCCGCCGTGGCCTCAGCGGGCCGAGGCGGTGTCGGCACGGGCGCCGGCGTGCCACCGCAGCAGCCGCCGCTCGACCAGGGTGAACACCAGGTTGACCAGGTAGCCCAGCACGCCGAGCAGGATGATGCCCGTCCACATGTCGAGGATGCGGAAGCCGCGCTGGGCGTCGAGCACGAAGAAGCCGATGCCGCTGGTGCTCGCCACCATCTCGCTGGTGACCATCAGGATCAGGGCCAGCGACAGGCTGGTCCTGGCACCGGCCATGATCTGCGGGGCCGCCGAGGGCAGGACCACCGACAGCAGCCTCCTGGCCCCGCTGACCTGGTACATCCGGGCGGTGTCCGCCAACGTGTGGTCCAGGCCGCGCACCCCGTCGATGGTGTTGAGCAACACCGGCCACAGGCACACCAACGCGATGATCGCGACCTTCATCAGATCGCCGATGCCGAAGACCAGCAGCGCGAACGGCAACAGGGCGGTCGCCGGGATCGCTCGCAGGAACTCCACGATCGGCTCCGTGGCGCGCCGCCACGACGCGGACAGCCCCAGCAGCAGGCCCAGGCCCACCCCGGCGACGACCGCGATGCCGAACCCGGCGCCCAGCCGCCACAGGCTGGGCAGGGCGTCGGTGACGAACCGGTCGAACAGCCACACCTCGACGAAGCGGTCCATGATGGCCCGCAGCGAGGGGAAGTAGTAGGACTCGGTGCCCAGCGAGCCGAACCACCACGCGGCCAGCACCGCCACCGTCGTCACCACCGGCAGCGTCACCCGCAACCACCGGCCGGTCATGCGGCGGCCTCCCGGTGGGAGGGGTGCCAGTGCAGCACCCGGCGTTCCACCGCGCGCAGCGCCGCGTTCAGGCCCCAGCCGAGCAGGCCGGTGGCGATGATGAGCGCGTACATGCGGTCGGGGGCACCGGCGGAGCGGGCGAGGTTGATCGCGCCGCCCAAGCCGGGGACGCCGATGACGAGCTCCGCGGTGACGGCCAGGATCAGCGCCGTCGCCGACGCGATCCGCAGGCCCGTCGCCAGGTAGGGCACCGCCGCCGGAAGCACGATCCACCGCAGCACACCGAACCGGCCCAGCCGGAACGCCCGCCCGGTGTCCCTGGCCACCGGGTCGGTGTCGCGGACCCCGTAGATCACCGGGATGAGCAGCTGCCAGAAGGCGGCGAAGGCCGCGAGGAACACCTTGCTGGCCGCACCGGTGCCGATGGCGAGCACGACGAGCGGGATCAGGGCCACCGACGGGATCGGCCGGAGGAACTCCACGATCGGCCGCACCGCCGTGTACAGCAGGGGAACCGTTCCCAGCGCCAACCCGACCGGCACCGCCAACAGCACGGCGATGCCCAGTCCGGCACCCCAGCCCTGGAGCGTCTGGCCGACCGACACCCAGAACGACGGGTCGACGACCTGTCCGGCGAGGGCGACGAACATCTCGCTGGCCGGTGGGAAGTACCGCGTGGGCAGCACTCCGAGCCGCGAGACGAGCTCGGCGAGCAGGAGCACGCCGAGCACCGTCACCGCGGGCAGCGCCGCGCCGGGCAGCCGGGGTCGTCCCGACCGCCCGTCGCGGGTGCCGGGGCCCGCGTGCTCGGGGCGGGTGGTGGTCGTGGGTGGTGTCATCGGCCCGTTTCCGAGGTGTTGGCGCCGGGAGCCACCAGGTCGTCGGCGTTGGGCTGCTCACTGATCAGCCCGTACCGTTCGGTCAGCTCCAGGTAGGTGCGCAGCGAGTCCACGTCCATGCCCGGCTGGAACACCGGGAGCAGCATGTCCTGGGCCTGTTCGGCCGGGATGCCGAGGCTTTCGGTCAGGACCCGCCTCGTCTCGTCCGGGTTGTCGGTGGCGAACTCCTTGGCCCGGTCCATCGCCCGGGAGAACCGCTCGATGACCTCGGTGTTCTCGGCGGCGTACTGGCGGTTGGTCACCAGGTAGCCCAGTTGGGCGTCGGGCGTGGCCTCCACGAAGTTGGACAGCACCGGGCGGGCACCGTCCTCCTGGGCCAGGCTCAGGTGCGGTTCCAGCTGCCAGATGGCGTCGACCTCGCCGGCGAACAGTGCCGCGTTCATGTCCGGGTAGGGCATCTCGACGAAGTCGAGGCCGGAGACGTCCACGCCCCGGTTCTCCAACGCCGCCTTGATCGTCACCTCGCCGATGTTGTTCAGCCCGTTGACCGCGATCGTCGTCCCCGCCAGGTCCTCGGCGGACTGGACGGGGCTGTCGCCGGCCACCAGGATGCGGGAGATGTCCTGGTCCGGGTCGCTCTGCGTTCCGGTCGTGTTGGTGACGGCCTGGAGGGGGAGTCCCTCCCCGGCCGCGATCGCCAGCGACACCGTGTTGGAGTGACCGAACTGGTAGTCGCCCCGGACGACACCGGGGATGATCGCCCCGCCGCTGTCGGCCAGGGTGATGGTGACGTCCAGGTCCTCCTCGTCGAAGAAACCCTGTTCCTCGGCGAGGTAGAGGGAGGCGGCGTCCGGCGTGGGGATGGTGGCCACGGACAGGGAGGTCGGCCCGTCCCCGTCCCCGGCCGTGCTCCCGCCACCGCAGGCCGCCGCGAGCAGGGCCGTCGCGAGAACGCCGGCGAGACCCAGTCGGGCGCGGCCCGGGCGGGAGTGGCGCTGTGGTCGCATCGTCATCTGGAACCTCTCGAAGGGCGTCACGCCGGAGGGGCGTGGTGGGTGGTCGGGTGCCCGGGCCGGGGTCAGCGGTCCCGGGACGGCGCCGGCTGGCGGATCGTCAACCGGGTGTGCTCGCCGAAGAGGGCCGGTGGGAGGGTGAGCAGGACGGCGGGGGAGGCCGGGTCGGCTTCGACGGCCCGCCACGCCGCACCGGCCGAGGCCAGCGCCCGCCGAGTCCTGCCGAGGTCGGTGCTGGTCAGCTCGACCGAGGCGAGTCCAACGCTCCGGTGCGCCGAGGCGTCCTCGACGGTGTGGGCCGGTGCCCCCGTCAACCGGGGCAGCGAGTCGGCGTACCAGCGGGCCGGGGCCGAGTCCGGTCCCGGCATGCCGACGGTCAGCTCGCCGACGCCGTGCACCGCGTTGGGGTGCTCGGGTGGTTCGCCGCTGGTGGGTGAGGCTCCGTCCCACCGGATGAGGAACGGGTAGGGGCCGTCCATCCCGACACGCTCGGGGAAGAACAGCTCCCAGGACACCCGCTCACCGCCCGGGGTGGTGCGGCTCATCGACAGCCGGTGCGGCTCGGCGCGCTCCGGGGCGGCCAGCGACCCACCGTCCACGGGGGTGTCGGGGGGCAGCCGCAGCGCGTACCCGACCCAGCCGCCGCCGTCGCGGGACAACGCGCGGACCGTGCTCCGACCCAGGTCGCTCGCGGAGGCCTCCTCCGGATCGGTGACGGAGATCAGCTCCAGGTACTGCCCGTCGAGCACGACCAGGGCGTTCTCGGTGCCGTGCCCCGGGTGCCGGCCGCCGGGCCGGGCGTCGAAGCCCAGCGACCGGAGGTACTCGGTGGCCGAGGGCAGGTCGGCGACCGCGAGCACGAGGTGGTCGAGCACCACGGGCCCGGGCAGCGGGGAGGGCAGTCGAAGAGCGAACGGGGTGGCGGTGTCACCGGACATGGTGGGGCTCCAGGGTGGCCGTCGGGGTCAGCTGGGTGCACCATCGCCTCCCGGTGCCGCGACGGCCCGGGAGGCGCCACCGACGGGGTCCGTCGGTGGCGGCTCTACCTCAGGGAGCTGCAGACGAAACCGAAGTCCACGTAGATGCGGCCGTAGAGGAGGTCCCCGACCGCCGCGGCGGCGATCGCCCGCGGGTCCGAGTGCTTCATCCGTTCCTCCACTGGCCGGGCGTGTCCGCCCTGTCCGCACTTGTCACGACTGCTGGAGTGACCTGGTCGCTCACCCGGGGCACCCCACCGCGGTGGAGGGTTGCCGGCCAGCGAGCCGGGGCTTGGCGCTGGCACTCATGACCACCAGCGACACTAACCACGAAGTGCTTGATCCAACAACTTTCTATGACGCCGCTCACGGCGTACCCGCGGGTCCCGCCGTCGTGTGCGGCTGCCGCGCCGTCCTCCTGGTCCGACCACCGTCAGGAGGTGGCGGAGGCCGTGTGGTAGAGGCCCCGGCCACTGGCGACCAGCCGTCGCTGGCCGTCGAGCACCCGGGCCTCGGCCACGGCCAACGTCCTACCGAAGCGGACCACCTCGCCGACGGCGGTCAGGTCCTCGCCCCGGGCCGCCGCCCGGTGGTAGTCCACCCGCATGTCCACCGTGGGAACGCCCCGACCGAGGCGGGAGACCAGTGCCCAGTCGGCGGTGAGGTCGACGATCGTGGCCAGGATGCCGCCGTGGGTGTACCCGGCGTCCGGGTCCGCGACCCACTCGGGCCGCCAGGTGAAGGCCAACTCGATCCTGTCCTCGCCCACCTCGAGCACCCGGAGCCCCAGCCACTCGTGGAACGGGCCCTGGCGGAGGCGGCGTTCCACCTCGGCGGGGTCCGTGGTCGGGCCGGTGCGCGTCGGGTGTTCTGGAGCCGTGTCGGCACGGTCGGTCATGCGGTTCCTTCCAGGCTGGGCCAACGGCCCCGGCAGCGGGGCCTCGGGGTTCGGCTCCACCCCAGCGGACGGAACGAGGCGGCGCCGGGGGGCTGTGAGCGACGCCTCCCCGTGGCGCCACCGCCGTGATCACGGACGGTCGCCGTCCCGTGGGAGGCGGGCGGGACGCCCACCCCCTCGTGGTTCCGCCGGGCGGTGCCCCGGGACAACGCCCCCAACGGCCCACCGCATTCCCGTTACCTTCTTCGCGGCTCCTGACCAGGAGCCGTGTTCGCCAGGTCCGGCATGGGCACGCCCCGGCCGCGCGCGGTCCGGGGGCGGTGCCACCGGGCCTGGTGGTACCGGGGGACCGCTGATAGGGGCCCGACCCACCCGTACCGGCCCGGGCCCGGGACCGGGCACCTACCG
>NZ_AGVX02000306.1 GCF_000239155.1 Actinoalloteichus spitiensis RMV-1378 | reverse complement strand
GGGAGCGGGCCCCTCGGTGCCGTCTCAGGCGCTGACCGTGACCCCCGGGATCGCCTTCAGCTCCCCGAAGAACGCCGGCGAGGTGGAGATCGGGTAGTCGTCCACCGCCAGCATGGCCGTCTTGTGCTGGTAGTGCAGCTTCAGCCGCACCGGGGTCTCCCCCGGGTGGGCGCGCAGTGCCTGTTTGAGGTCGCTGACCACTTCCTCGGTGACCAGTTCGGACTTGACCAGCAGTGTCAACGGCGGTTCGACGCCGGGGTTGTTCTCGGCCTCGCTGATGTCCAGCGGGACGACCCCGGAACCGAAGATGCTCATCTTGTCCTCGCGCCAGTTGACCCGGCCCTTGACCGCCACGGCGGTGTCCTCCACGAGGTCCTGGCCGAGCACCGCGTACGACTTGGGGAAGAACAGCACCTCGATGGAGGCGTCCAGGTCCTCCACGGTCGTGATCGCCCAGGGTTCACCGTTCTTGTTGACCCGCCGTTCGACCGAGGAGATCATGCCGGCGATGACGACCTCGCCCTCCTTCGGCGGGTCGTTGAGCAGGGCGGCGATGTCCCGGGGGGCCTGCTTGCGCAGGATGCGTTCCGCGCCGTCCAGGGGGTGCGCCGACACGTAGAGGCCCAGCATCTCCCGTTCGTAGGCCAGCTTCTGCTTGCGGGGCCATTCCTCCGGGGAGTACGTGAGGTGCGCCAACGGGGAGGCGTCCTCGCTGGCGGGGGTGTCGTCACCACCGCCGAACAGGTCGAACTGGCCCATGGCCTCCTGTCGCTTGAGGCCGATCACGGCGTCGACGGCCGCCTCGTGGTGTTCGATGAGGGAGCGGCGTGAGTGCCCGAGCGAGTCGAACCCGCCGGCCTTGATCAGCGACTCGATCACCCGCTTGTTGCAGGTGACGATCTCCGACTTGGTCAGGAAGTCGTTGAAGGAGGTGTAGGCGCCCTTCTTCTTCCGGGTGTCGATGATCGACTGGACGACGTTGCCGCCGACGTTGCGGATGCCGCCGAGACCGTAGCGGATGTCGGTTCCCACGGCGGCGAAGCGCAGCGCCGACTCGTTGACGTCGGGGGCCAGCACCCGGATGCCGAGGCGGCGGCACTCGGAGAGGTAGACCGCGGACTTGTCCTTGTTGTCGGCGACCGAGGTGAGCAGCGCCGCCATGTACTCGGCCTGGTAGTTGGCCTTGAGGTAGGCGGTCCAGTAGGAGACCAGGGCGTAACCGGCGGCGTGGGACTTGTTGAACGCGTAGCCGGCGAACGGCAGGATCGTGTCCCAGAGCGTCTTGATGGCCTCGTCGGAGAAGCCCTTGTCCCGCATCCCGGCCTGGAAGCCCTCGAACTCCTTCTCGAGCACGTCCAGCTTCTTCTTGCCCATCGCCTTGCGGAGCACGTCCGCGCGTCCCATCGAGTACCCGGCGACCTTCTGCGCGATGCGCATGATCTGCTCCTGGTACACGATCAGGCCGTAGGTCTCGGAGAGGATCTCCTCCAACGGTTCGGCCAGTTCCGGGTGGATCGGGGTGATCTCCTGGCGGCCGTTCTTGCGGTCGGCGTAGTTGTTGTGGCTGTTCATCGCCATCGGGCCCGGGCGGTAGAGGGCGTTGACCGCGATGATGTCGCTGAACTCGGTGGGCTGCATCCTGCGCAGCAGGTCCCGCATGGCGCCGCCCTCGAGCTGGAACACGCCGAGCGCGTCGCCCCGGCCCAGCAGCTCGAAGGTCTTCTTGTCGGTCAGGCCCAGCACGTCGAGGTCGATCTCGTCGCCCCGGTTGGCCCGGATGTTGTCGATGGCGTCGTTGATGATGGTGAGGTTCCGCAGCCCGAGGAAGTCCATCTTCAACAGGCCGATGGCCTCGCAGGACGGGTAGTCCCAGCCGGTGATGATCGACCCGTCGTCCCGCTGCCACAGGGGGATGGCGTCCATCAGCGGTTCCGAGGACATGATCACCGCGCAGGCGTGCACCCCCGCGTTGCGGATCAGGCCCTCGAGGCCGCGGGCGGTCTCGAAGATCTTGGAGACCTCCGCGTCCGTCTCGATCAGGGTGCGCACCTCGGCGGCCTCGGGGTACCGCTCGTGCTCCGGGTTGACGATGCCGGCCAACGGGATGTCCTTGGCGGCCACCGGCGGCGGCAGAGCCTTGGAGATGCGGTCCGCGATCGCGTAGCCGGGCTGCCCGAAGTGCACGCGGGCGGAGTCCTTGATCGCCGCCTTGGTCTTGATCGTGCCGAAGGTGATGACCTGCGCGACGCGGTCGGCGCCGTACTTCTCCGTGGCGTAGCGGACCATCTCGCCCCGGCGGCGGTCGTCGAAGTCGATGTCGATGTCGGGCATCGACGCGCGTTCGGGGTTGAGGAACCGTTCGAAGAGCAGCCCCTGGGGGATCGGGTCCAGGTTGGTGATCCCCAACGCGTAGGCCACCAGTGAACCCGCCGCCGACCCCCGGCCGGGGCCGACGCGGATGCCGATCTCCTTGGCGTGCTGCACGAGGTCGCCCACGACGAGGAAGTAGGCGGGGAAGCCCTTCTGCGCGATCACGCTCAGCTCGAACTCGGCCCGCTCGTGGTAGCCGTCGGGGACGCCCTGGGGGAACCGCCAGTCCAGCCCCTTCATGACCTCCTTGTGCAGCCAGGATTCCTGCGTCTCGCCCTCGGGCACGTCGAAGACGGGCATCCGGTCGCGGTGCTCGTAGACCTCGGCGTAGGACTCGACGCGTTCGGCGATCAGCAGTGTCGACTCGGTCGCACCGGGGACCTCCTTGTCCCAGTACGCCCGCATCTCCTCGGCGGACTTCAGGAAGTAGCCGTCGCCGTCGAACTTGAAGCGGTTCGGGTCGGAGAGCGTCTTGCCGGACTGCACGCACAGCAGGGCGGAGTGCGACTCGGCCTGGTCCTTGGTGACGTAGTGCGAGTCGTTGGTGGCCAACGGCCGGAGTTCGAGCCGCTTGGCGATGTCGAGCAGCCCCTCCCGCACCGAGCGTTCGATGGCCAGCCCGTGGTCCATCAGCTCGACGAAGAAGTTGTCGGCGCCGAAGATGTCCTTGTAGTCGCTGGCGGCCTGGATGGCCTCGTCGTACTGGCCCAGCCGCAGCCGGGTCTGGACCTCGCCGGAGGGGCAGCCGGTGGTGGCGATGATGCCCTTGCTGTGCTCCGCGATCAGGTCGCGGTCCATCCGCGGCTTGCGGTAGTAGCCCTCGATGGAGGCCAGTGACGACAGCTTGAAGAGGTTCCGCAGCCCGGTGGCGTCGCCGGCCAGCATCGTCATGTGGGTGTAGGCACCGCCACCGGAGACGTCGCCGCCCTCACCGAACTGGTCGGTGGACCGCTGGTGGGACTGACCCCAGAACACCGGCTTCTTGTGGAACCGGCTGCCGGGAGCGAGGTACGCCTCGATCCCGATGATCGGTTTGATGCCGGCCTTCTTCGACTGCTGGTAGAACTCGTCGGCCCCGTACATGTTCCCGTGGTCGGTCATGCCGACCGCCGGCATCCCGAGTCTCTTGGCCTCGGCGAACAGCGGCGCCATCTTGGCCGCTCCGTCCAGCATCGAGTACTCGGTGTGAACATGCAGGTGGACGAAGGAGTCACCGGGCACGGGCAGGGACCTCCGGGGCGTGTTGACGGCGCGCGGGGGCGACGGTGCGGGCCGCGCGGGAGAAGCGCCCAGCCTATGTCCTGGCCCCGTCCTGACGGGAACACCCCACCCGGGGTGTCGCGCCGGTGCCCGGGTGGGTGTCGCG
>NZ_AGVX02000307.1 GCF_000239155.1 Actinoalloteichus spitiensis RMV-1378 | reverse complement strand
ACAGCGCTGCGGACGGGCGCCTCCCACGCGGGGGGCGCCCGTCCGCGTTTCCGCGCCTCGCCGGTGCCCGGGCCGCGGGGCGGGCACGTCCGGCGCTCCGAGGCCCGGTCCTGCCTGGTTCACCCTCCCCTGCAGCCCCACCCCGGGGCTACGATCCGTCCGCGGCGCTCGCGTGGACCGGCGCCGGGGAGGGTGGCAGTCGTGGACCGGAACGTGACCGTGATCACCGGTGGTTCTCGAGGCATCGGAGCCGCGACGGCCCGCCTGCTCGGCTCGGAGGGCCACCACGTGGTGGTGGGGTACCGCTACGACCGGGACGCGGCCGACCGGGTCGTCGCGGACGTCACGTCCGCCGGAGGACGGGCCACCGCCTGCGCCGTGGACATCGCGGACGAGGACGCCGTCGACCGCCTGTTCGAGGTGGCCGCCGAGCGGTGCGGCCCGGTGACGGGCCTGGTGAACAACGCCGCCGTCACGAGCAGGCTGGGGCCGCTCGCCGAGACCTCGACCCTGGACATCCGGTCCGTCGTCGAGGTCGGCGTGGTCGGCTACCTGCTGTGCGCCCGCCGGGCAGTACGCGCGATGTCGACCGCCCGGGGCGGCGGGGGCGGGACGATCGTGAACGTGTCCTCGGCGGCGGCCACGCTGGGCAGCCCCGGCGAGTACGTGCACTACGCGGCGAGCAAGGCCGCCGTGGACGCGATGACGGTGGGGCTGGCCAAGGAGGTCGCCGCCGAGGGCATCCGCGTGAACGCGGTGGCGCCCGGGACCGTGCACACCGGGATCCACGCGTCGTCCGGGGATCCGGACCGCGCCACGAGGGTGGCGCAGCGCATCCCGCTGGGCCGGGCCGGCCAGCCCGAGGAGATCGCGCACGCCATCAGGTGGTTCCTCTCTCCCGGCGCGAGCTACGCCACCGGGGCGGTCCTCCGCGTGGCCGGGGGCATCTGACGGGCGTGCGGGGCGCAGCAGCGCCCCTCCGCGCCGGTGCGCGGGCTGCTGGGGCCGCTCTCAGGGCACCGGCACGGCCACGGGCCCCGGCGAGCGCCCGGTCAGCCGGGCTCGGGTGGCGGCCCGGCCGGCCGGTCGTCCCGGGTGCGCAGCGCCACCGCCGCCACCACGCAGAGGATCCCGACCGCCTCCAGCGGAGCGGGCACCTGGGCGAGCACCACGAGGCCCGTCACCGTCGCGGTGACCGGTAGGAGCGCCAGCAGCAGCGCGAACCGCGCCTGACCGACCCTGCGCAGCACGATCTGGTCCAGCAGGTACGGCACCAGCGTGGAGAGCACCCCCACCCCCACGGCCAGCACCAGCAGCCTCGGCGAACCCCACACCGGCCCGGTCCCCACCGCCAGCGGGCTCAGCAGCACCGCCGCGACGGTGAAGCCCACCGCCATGTCGTCGAAGCCGTTGCCCCCGGTGGCGACCCGCTTGCCCAACACGATGTACGCCGCCCAGCACGCCGCCGCCAACAGGGCGAAGAGCACCCCGAGGGGACTTCCGGCCAGCCGGACGTCCGCGATGAGCAGCACACCGAGCACCGCCAGGCCCAGCGCGCCCACGTCACGCCGTGTCCTCGTCCCCAACGCGGCGACCACCACCGGGCCCATGAACTCCACGGCCACCGCCGTGCCCATCGGGAGCCGGGCGATCGCCTCGTAGAAGGCGATGTTCATCAGCGCGGTGGCCGTCCCGAACAGGCCGGCCAGCAGCAGCCGCCGTCCCTGCCACGCCTCCCGGCCCGGACGCCGCCAGGCCAGCAGCACCAGCGCCGCTCCCACCACCCGCAACCAGGCCACCGCCCACGGGGAGATCTCCTCGAACAGCCAGACGGCGATCGCGGCTCCCACGTACATGGAGAGCCCTCCCGCGACGAACAGCGCGGGCGCCGGCGGCTGGGCGGGCAGACGTGATCGGCTCAGGAGAGGCATCGCTCCATGGTGCCTGTGCTGGTATCGCGTGAGTGGGGTACCCAGGGGTTGGGGACGGGCGGGGACGACACGGTCGCCGTCGGTACTCCGACAAGACGTCCGGGTCGCGATCACTGCTGCAACCGGGTGGTTGGGGGTGACGAGGCTCGCGACTCGGACCGGGAACACTGACGGATGCTCGAACGTCTGAAAGAGTGGTACCGCGGAACGCCGCGGCCCGGTCCTCGACCGGACGATGGTGGACCGTGGTAGGCCCCAACGGTGTCGGATACCCCGGCCCCGGGACGGAGGGAGATGGAAGATGACCGGAACGCTCACCCGCCCCGAGCTCCGCGCTTCAGACCGCTGCGACCGCTGCGGGGCCGCCGCGAAGGTTCGTGCCGTGCTCCCTTCCGGTGGAGAACTCCTCTTCTGCGCTCACCACGCCCGTGAGCACGAAGCGAGACTCCGTGAGCTGGCTGCCGACCTCCAGAGCTGATCGTCTGGACGGACAGCCTCGAGACACGCCACCACGACGTCAGTGAGACCCGCGAAGCGGGTGGCCGGATGTTCCCGGCCACCCGCTTTCGCGTTCCTGGGATGGGGTGACGGCGGTGTCACGTGCCGTGACGGCCGCTGGTCGGGCTCCGTGTCAGCGTCCGACCGCCGCCGCTCGGCGGCGGGACACGGCGTCGACGCTGGCGGCGAGGAGCAGGACGACCCCGGTGACGATCGACACGACGGCCGCCGGCTGCCCCAGCAGACCGAGCCCGTTGTCGATGGTGGCGATCACCGTCCCGCCGATGACGGCGTCCCGCAGCCGGCCGCGGCCCCCGAACAGCGAGGTGCCGCCGATGACGGCCGCGCCGACGGCGAAGAGGAGGGTGTTCCCGCCCCCTGCCTGGGGGTCCACCGACCCCACCTTCGAGGAGTAGATCACCGCGCCGACGGCGGCGACGGTGGAGCACACGACGAAGACGCTCATCCGGATCCTCACCACGTCGATCCCGGCGCGTCTGGCCGCCTCCCGGTTTCCCCCCACCGCGTAGATGTGGCGGCCGTATCGGGTGCGGTCCAGGACGAGGGTCCCCAGCACGAGCAGGACCAGGACGATCGGCACGACGTAGGGAACGCCGGCGATGACGGTCTGGTCGTTGGGTGAGCGGTTCAGGGTGAGCAGCCACGTGCCCGCCAGGGCCAGCAGGACAACCGCTCCCAGCTTGCCCAGCACCAGCGGGGTGGGTGCGGTGACGACCCCGGCCCGCAGCTGGCGAAGGTGGCGCCCCACCCCGAGGGCGACGTACCCGAGGACGGCGACCAGCGCGAACAGCCAGCTGGCCCACACGGGGAGGCTGCCGTTGGCGACGGCGAAGAGCACGTCGTCCCGCAGCCCCAGTGTCCCGCCGACACCGACGAACTGGAGGACGACCCCACCCCAGGCGAGGAACAGCGCGAGCGTCACCACGAACGCGGGTATCCCGACCCGGGCGACCAGGAAACCGGTCAGGCACCCGATGGCCGTGCCGACGCACACCGCCAACAGGATCTCCAGCCACGGGTTGGCGGGAACACCGAGCACCACCAGCAGCAACCCCAGGGCCGCGAGACCGGCGCCGATCCACAGCCGGGCCGCCAGGGCCAGCACGACGGCGAGGACGATCGCGCCGCAGAAGAGCACGAAGACCGTGGTGCCCATCGCCCCGAGCAGGTTGCCGTCGTTCACCAGGTGCAGCGCGAGCACGGACGCCGCCACCCCGGAGGCGGTGCCAGCCGAGAGGTCGATGTCCCCGAGCAACAGCACGAAGACCAGGCCCATCGCGATGACGACGATCCCCGCCCCCTGCCCCAGCAGGTTCGCGAGGTTGCCCAGCGTGAGGAAGCGGTCGGAGAGCACCGTGAAGACGACGAAGAGGGTGAGCAGGCCGAGGAGGGCGGGCAGCGCGCCCAGCTGCCCGCCCCGCAGCCGGGCCGCGTAGTCACCAAGCGCCTCCCGGGTGGTGCGGCGGGTGGTGTCGATGGCGAACCCGTCGGCGGGTTCCGTTCGCTCCTCACCGGAGGAGGAGTTCGGGTAGAGCTGGGTCATGGCCGTCCTCGCGAGCTCGGTGAGGCTGCCCGAGGTCACCGGAGCCCCGGGGCATCGGAACGGGTGGTGGGGTCGTCGGGTTCAGGGCGCGGGGTTCTCCGCTCGGGGAAGTCCGAGGTCACCGGAGCGCCCGGCCGTGATGAGTTCCACCACCTGGGCGTGCGTGGTGTCCCGGGTGGGGAGTTCGGCGACGAGCCGGCCCAGGTACAGGGTCGCGATCCGGTCGGCGACCTCGAACACGTCGTTCATGTTGTGGCTGATGAGCACCACCCCCAGGCCGCGTTCGGCGAGCCGCCGGACGAGGTCGAGGACCTGTCTGGTCTGGGCGACGCCGAGTGCCGCGGTGGGTTCGTCGAGGAGGACCACCCTGCTGTTCCACAGCACGGCCTTGGCGATCGCGACCGTCTGGCGCTGCCCGCCCGAGAGGGCGGAGACGGGGGTCCGCACCGAGGCCACGGTGCGGACCGACAGCGAGGCGAGGGTGTCCCTGGCCGCCCGCTCCATGTCCGTCTCGTCCAGCAGGCCGCCCCTGGTGCGCTCGCGGCCCAGGAACATGTTCTGCACGATGTCGAGGTTGTCGGCGAGCGCCAGGTCCTGGTACACGACCTCGATGCCCAGGTCCGCCGCGTCCCTGGGGCTGGTGATGCGGACGGGCTTGCCGTCGAAGTGGATGCTCCCGCCATCCACCGGGTGAATGCCGGCGATGCACTTCACGAGGGTGGACTTCCCCGCCCCGTTGTCGCCGACCAACGCCGTCACCTCACCGGGACGTACGGCGAGGTCCACGTCGTGGAGGACGTGCACCGGCCCGAAGCTCTTGTTGACACCGGTGAGCCGCAACACGGGTGGCGCTGGCTCGGTCGGCTCGGCGGGTGGCCCCGCCTGCTGGTCGTTCACCGGGTTCTCCTCCACCGCCGTCCTGGCGCGAATCAGTTGATGCCGAGTTCCGCGCAGTGCTCCGCGACGGCCCCGTCGCAGAGCCGGTCAGCGGTCACCCAGCCGTCCTCGACGACGTCGGCGACGTTGTCGCGGGTGACGAGGACGGGTTCGAGCAGCACGGCGTTCACCTCCCGGTCGCCCACCTCGTCGGCGACGGAGCCGGTGACCTGTTCCTCGGCCGCCCCCTCGTCGCCTCCGGCGAGGGCGAGCGCGAGGTCGACGAGCGCCTGGGCTTCCCGGGACACGGGCTTGTACACGGTCATGCACTGTTCACCCAGCAGGATCGACCGGAGCGCCTCGGGATCGGCGTCCTGCCCGGTGACGGGCACGGTCCCCGCGAGCCCGCTCTGCCGGAGCACGTTGATCACGGCACCGGCGAGCCCGTCGTTGGCGGCGACGACGCCGTCCACGTTCCCGCCGTTGGCGGTCAGGATCTGCTGGAAGGTCGTACCACCGCGCTGGTTGTTCCACTGGTCGATGGGTTGGCTGTCCACCAGCTCGTACTCCCCCGAGTCGTAGAGCGGCTGCAGCACCTGCCGCTGCCCCTCCTGGAAGAGGCTGGCGTTGTTGTCCGTCGGCGATCCCTGGATCTCGATGATCTCGGCGCCCTCGACGTCACCGAGGCAGTTCACCAGCCCTTCGGCCTGGAGTTCCCCGACCCGCACGTTGTCGAAGGAGATGTAGTAGTCGGCCTCTCCGCCGAGGGTGAGCCGGTCGTAGTCGACCGTGGTGATGCCGGCGGCCGTCGCCTTGCGCTGGACGGTCGCGCCGCTCTCACTGCTCAGGTTGACGGTGGCGAGGACGTCCACTCCGCGCTGGATCATCTGGTCGGCGATCGTCGAGAAGCGCTGGATGTCGCCCTGGGCGTTCTGGATGTCGGCGTCCACCCCGGCCTCCTCGAAGGCCCGTTCGAGGTAGGGCTTGTCGAAGCCCTCCCAGCGCGCGGAGCTGCGGGTGTCGGGCAGGATCACGCCGACGGACAGCCCGCTCGCACCGTCGCCCCCGGCGGTGTCGTCCTCGTCGGGCGCGTCGGCCGCCTGGTTCGCTCCGCAGGCGGAGAGGGCCAGGGCGGCCCCGGTGACCATCACGAGCAGGGTCCTGCTGCGCATTGCCGTCCCCTATCGACTTCCCGCCGGGCGTGGCCCAGCCCAGCGACCCTCGTTGGTTGCTGACGGCAACAAGGTAGTCACCGGAAGGAGTGAGGCGGAACAGCGAGAACGAGGATGGGGCGAATCCTGTCCGGTGAATGACACGGATTGCGACGCACGCAGCAGCCCGTTGGGCCGCATCGCCCCGGTCCCGTTCGGCGCGCGGCGGCAGGCCGACGCCGCCGTTCGCCGCGTCCGACAGGACGAGTCCGCTACCCCATCGACGGCGTTCGACAGCCCTGGTGCCGGTACCGGGTACCGTGTTCGGAGGGTCGGGCTCGGCCCGACCTCCCGTCCGCGCGAGGCGCGCTCACCCGTTGCCGGGCGAGATCAGCCCTGTCTCGTAGGCGACGATGACGGCCTGCGCCCGGTCGCGCAGACCGAGTTTGGCGAAGATCCGGCCCACATGGGTCTTGACGGTCGCCTCGGCGACGACGAGGTCCTGGGCGATCTCCAGGTTGGACCTGCCCCGGGAGATGAGGCGGAGCACCTCCACCTCCCGCTCGGTGAGGCCGTTGAGCCTGGTTCGTGAGAGCGAGCCCGGCCGGGGGGTGGCGGCGAAGCGTTCGACCAGCCGGCGGGTGACGGACGGCGCGAGCAGCGCGTCCCCGGCGGCGACGATCCGCACGGCCGCGACGAGGTCCTCGGGGTCGGCGTCCTTGAGCAGGAAACCGCTCGCCCCGGAGTGCAGGGCCTCGTACACGTAGTCGTCGATGTCGAAGGTGGTCAGCATCATCACCCGGGGAAGGGGCGCGGCGGCGGGGGCACCGGCTGGCGGGTGGAGGATGCGCCGGGTGGCCTCCAGGCCGTTCATCTCCGGCATCCGCACATCCATCAGGACGACGTCGGGGCGGGTCTCCCTGGCCTCGCGGACCGCCTGCTCGCCGTTCGCCGCGACACCGACCACCTCGATGTCCTCTTCGTCGTCGAGGAGGGCGGCGAAGCCCGCGCGCACCATCGACTGGTCGTCGACGACCAGGACCCGAATCACGTGTTCTCCCCCTCGTCAGCTCCACTACCCGGCTCCGCCAGCGGCAGGACCACGGTGACCAGGAAACCACCGGCCGGCGTCGGACCGATCGTCGTCTCCCCGCCGAGCAGGGCCGCCCGCTCGCGGATACCGAGGAGGCCGTAACCGCCGCCGGACTTCGCCACTCCGGTGCGCTCGGCCGGTGGCCGGTCGTTGCGCACCGACACCACGAGACCTCGGCCGCCGCCGCGCACCTCGACGGTGCTCCGCGCACCCGAGGCGTGCCGCACCACGTTGCTCAGCGCTTCCTGCACGATCCGGTAGGCGGTGAGCTGGACGAGGTCCGGCACGTGCTCGGGCAGGTCGCCGACGTCGACTGAGACCGGGGTGCCCGCGCGCCGGGTCGCCTCGACGACCTCGTCGAGCCGGTCCAGGTGCGGCTGCGGTTCCGTCTCGGGTGCGCTGTCGTCGGCGCGCAGCACCGAGAGCAGCCGCCGCATCTCACCGAGCGAGGTCCGGGCGGCGACGGCGATGGAGTCGAACTCCTCCCGGGCCTCCTCGTTGATGCCCTTGCGCCGGCGGGACACCGTGGCCGCCTGGACGGCGATCACCGACATGTGGTGGGCGACGACGTCGTGCAGTTCCCTGGCGATGCGAGCCCGTTCCTCCAGCAGCTCCCGACGGGACCGTTCGGCCGCGCTGAGCCGCTCCTGCTGGTCGAGCTCCGCCCTCGTCTCCCGGCGCAGCCGCACGTTGTACCCCACCAGCAGGGCGGCCCCCGAGAGCGCGGAGAACCACGCGAGGGAGGGAACGGCGACACCGATGATCGTGCCCCGGACGGTCCAGGCGACCACCGGGCCCGCCGCGAGCATGACCACCCAGGACGTCACGGCCACCTTCGCGGGGCGGTGCGCCGCCACCTGGTACTGGACCACGATGTAGACGGCGATGGCCTGCGGCAACCAGGGCCAGACGGCGAACGGGCTGGTCGGCGGCGCCACCACGGGAACGAGTACGCCGGCCAGGGAGAGCGCCCAGGCCCTCATCGGCCAGTAGCGGCTGATGACGAGGGGGGCGGCCACCAGCAGCACGGCGAGCAACCGGGGAAGACCGCCGAACAGCTCCAGGGCGGTGATGGCGTAGTCGGCGCCCGGGTAGAAGAACAGGGTGATGGTGAGGATCCCGGCGAGGAGGGTCAACAGCGTCCAGACGACGCGCCCGACCCGGCCCGGTGGCGGCGGCCGTTCCTCGGTCCAGAACTCCCGCCACCGCGTACCCGCCGCCCTCCACCACCGCACCAGCTGGTCGCGCGGGTCCTCTCGCTGCTTCATGCGACGAGGCTAGGGACCAGCAACGGCGCCGCGCGTCCACCTCGCGGTGGGCCCACTCCTCATCCCGTGGTCGGAGGTTGCCGGCGGCGGGCGACGCGAGGGCGAACCGGCCTGGACCGGGTCTGCGCCGGGGTGGAGGGGCGTGACCCGCGGTGATGCACAGCGGTCCCCACCGAGGATGCCTACCCGACCACCCGGCTCCGCCTGGAGGAGCACCGAGACCTGGTCCCCGGGCCTGACGACTCCCACCTCTCCCCGTGCCTAGCGTCCCGCCGGGTCGGCGTCCGGTGCCGACCAGGAGGAGGGGCGATGACGGTGGCGACGACGCGGGACGTGGTGGCGGGGCGGGGTCCTGCTTCGCTGGCTCCTGCCGGGGAGGACGCGGCGAGTGGGCGCGCCGGCGGGAGGCCGGGCTGGCTGGTCCGGGCGCGGGGCTGGGTGTGGACGGCGGTGGGGTCCCGGTGGTCGGTACCGGTCGTGTGGGGTTCGTTCGCGCTCATCGCGCTGGCCACGCTCCTGGTCACGTCGTCGCCCGCCCACCGGGTGTGGGCGGCAGGGGCGCTGCTCGGGTACGGGACGGCGGCCCTGGTCACGGCGGGCTGGACCTGGTGGTCGGCGAGCACGTACGGCGGACCCGATGGCCCGGCGGGGCCCCGGCCGGGCGTGCCGGGTGTCGCGACGGGGTGCGCCGTCCTCGGCTCGGTCGTGGCGCCGCTTCTGGTGTTGACCGTCTCGGGGGTGACGCAGCCCGAGGTCCGGGTCACCGAGGACGCGGGGCGGCTGCTGGTCACGACCGGCACGCCCTACCTGTCCGACCCCACCGAGGTGTACGACCACAACCCGTACCTGCCCGCGCTGGCTGTCTTCGGCCTGCCCCGGGTGCTGCTCGGTCCCGGTGTCGCGGGTGATCCCCGCTGGTGGTTCGCGGTGTTCCTCCTGATCGCCTGCCGACCGGAGGTCATGCGCGCGGCGCCACGGCGGCCGCCCGCTCCGGGCGCCGCCCAGATCCGAGGCACCGGGCCGCACGCGCGTCCCGGTGCGGGGACCGGCGTTCGACAGCCGCTGAGCTCGCTGGGGGGCGAGGGCTGATGGGCCGGACACTCGTCGTCACGAACGACTTCCCGCCCCGTCGGGGTGGCATCGAGACCTTCGTGTACGAGGTGGTGCGGCGGTTCCCCGGCGGGTCGGTGGTGGTGCTCACCTCCCGCGCCGAGGGTGCGGCGGAGTTCGACAGGGCACTGCCCTTCCCCGTGGTCCGCTCGCCGGCGAGGACGTTGCTGCCCACCCGGGCGGTGGCCCGACACGCGGCGGAGGTGGCCTCGTCCCACGGCTGCGACCGGGTCTGGTTCGGCGCCGCCGCTCCCCTGGGGCTGCTGGCCGGCCCGCTGCGCGCCGCGGGGATCCGCCGACTGGTCGCCTCCACCCACGGGCACGAGGTGTGGTGGGCCTCGCTGCCAGGGGCCCGCTCCGCGCTGCGGCGCGTCGGGGACGGGGTGGACGTGGTGACCTACCTCGGTGACTACACCCGGCGGCGCATCGTCCCGGTGCTCAGCGCGCGGGCCGCGGCGGCCGCCCGCCGGCTGCGGCCCGGGGTGGACACCACAGTCTTCCGCCCGTCGCCCGAGGGCCGGGTGGTGCGGGACCGCCACGGGCTGGGCGAGCGCCCGGTGGTCCTCTGCGTGTCCCGGCTGGTGCGGATCAAGAACCAGCGCGCGCTCGTCCAGGCGCTGCCGCTCGTCCGCGAACGGGTGCCCGAGGCCACCCTGCTGGTGGTGGGAGGCGGGCCGGAGGAGGCCCACCTGCGCGCGATCGCGGCGGCTCGGGGAGTGGAGGACGCCGTCGTCCTCGCCGGCTCGGTGCCCCACGGCGCGGTGGCGCCGTACTACGCCGCCGCCGACGTCTTCGCGATGCCGTGCCGCACCCGCCGGCTGGGCCTGCACCCGGAAGGTCTGGGGATCGTGTTCCTGGAGGCCGCCGCCAGTGGGCTGCCGGTGCTGGTCGGCCGTTCCGGCGGGGCGCCGGACACGCTCGAGGACGGCCGGACCGGCCACCTCGTCGACGGTGGGGACGTGTCCGAGGTGGCGGGCCGGTTGGTGGACCTGCTGGTCGACCCGGAGCGCGCCGCCGCGATGGGGCGGGCCGGCAGGGACTTCGCGCGCCGCCACTGGAGTTGGGACGACTCCTTCGGGACCCTCGCCGAGCTGCTGCGGCTCTGAGGGCGGGGCGGGCCGCCGTACTCGACCGCCCGGTGACGTGTTGACCGCCGCGCCACCCGGGTACGCCTGGGAGGTCAGGCTGAACAGCACCAGTGACGAACAGAGGGAGGCCCCTGATGGTTGCCGTTCGCGAACTGATGCACCAGGGCGCCGAGTGCGTCGGTGAGAACCAGACCCTGTCCTACGCGGCGCGGCGGATGCGGGACCTCGGTGTGGGCGCGATGCCGGTGTGCGGGGAGGACGACAAGCTCCACGGCATGGTGACCGACCGCGACATCGTCGTGAAGTGCGTGGCCGAGGGGCACGACCCGACACAGGCCACCGTGTCGGAGCTGGCCGAGGGCCGGCCCTTCTGCGTGCGCGCCGAGGCCGACGTGTCGGAGGCGATCGACCTGATGGAGCGGCACCAGGTGAAACGCCTCCCGGTCATCGACGACCACCGGCTGGTGGGAATCGTCAGCGAGGCGGACCTGGTGGGCCACGTCAGCGCCGAGCAGCTCGGCGAGCTCATCGAGGCGTTGAAGGCGCCGTCCGCGGCGTCGGCGTGACCCCGATGGGATGAACAAGCCGGGTGCCGGGCCGGTGGGCTCGGCGCCCGGACCTCACCAGGACCGCAGCGTCGCGATGCGTTCCTCCAACTGTTCCACCGTCGCCATGGCGGTGGGCGGGCCGCCGCAGTGGCTGCGGAGGGCGTTGTGGATCGCCCCGTGCGGTTTCCTGGTCCGGTGGTGGTGGAGCGCCACCAGGGTGTTCAGCTCCTTGCGCAGCGCCGCGAGGTGTTCGGAGACGTTCCTCGGTCGTGCCTTGGGCTCGGGTGGTTTCGCCGCGGCCTCCGCGTCGGCGGCGGCCTTGCGGCGGGCGGCCTCGGCCAGTTGCTGGTCCTGCCGCTGCCGGAGCAGGGCCCGCACCTGGTCGGGTTCCAGCAGCCCCGGGAGCCCCAGGTAGTCCTGCTCGTCCCCGTTCCCGGCGAAGGCGGCGGTGCCGAACGAGGAACCGTCGTAGATGAGCTGGTCGAGCTCGGCGCTGGCCTCCAGGGCGGTGAAGGCGCGTTCGTCCTCGCCCGGTTCGTCGCGCTGACGGTTGGCCTCGGCCAGGAGTTCGTCGTCCCACCCCTCCTTCTCCCGGTGGGGCTTGCCCAGGACGTGGTCGCGCTGCGCCTCGAGCTGGCTGGCGAGCTCCAGCAGGACGGGGACGCTGGGCAGGAAGACGCTCGCCGTCTCCCCTGGTCTCCGCGAACGGACGAACCGCCCGATGGCCTGCGCGAAGAACAGCGGCGTCGAAGCGCTCGTGGCGTAGACGCCCACGGCCAACCGGGGGACGTCGACGCCCTCGCTGACCATCCGGACGGCCACCATCCACGGCTCGTCGGATTCGGAGAACTCCGAGATCCGCTTCGAGGCGGTGGGGTCGTCGGAGAGCACGACGGTGGGCGCGCTCCCGGTGTCCCGTTCGAGGATCTTCGCGTAGGCCTTCGCGGTGACGTGGTCGGAGGCGATGACCAGGCCGCCAGCATCCGGCATCCCGGCCGCGCGGAGCTGGTGCAGCCGTGTGTTGGCGGCGGCGAGGACCGAGGGGATCCACTCCCCGGACGGGTCCAGCGCCGTGCGCCACGCCCGCGTCGTCTCCTCCTTGCTGAGGGGCTGCCCCAGCCTGGCCACGTACTCGTCACCGGCGTTGGTGCGCCAGCGGGCCTCCCCCGAGTAGGCCAGGAAGAGCACGGGCCGGACCACGCCGTCCTTGAGGGCGTCCGCGTAGCCGTAGGAGTGGTCGGCGCGGCTGTGCAGCACCCCGGCCGCGTCCGGCTCGTAGGGGATGAACGGGATGGGCGTGTCGTCGCTGCGGAAGGGCGTTCCCGTCAGGGCGAGCCGCCGGGTGGCGGGGGTGAAGGCCTCCCGCACCGCGTCGCCCCAGGACAACGCGTCCCCCGCGTGGTGCACCTCGTCCAGGATCACCAGCGTCTTCCGCCGCTCGGTCCGGACCCGGTGCAGGGTCGGGTGGGCGGCGACCTGCGCGTAGGTGACGGCGACGCCCTGGAAGGCCTGGGAGTGGGCGCCCGCCGCGTTGCGGAAGTGGGAGTCGATGGCGATGCCGGTGCGCCCGGCGGCCTCCGCCCACTGGTGCTTCAGGTGCTCGGTGGGCGCGACGATGGTCACCGCCTCCACCTTGCGGTCGGCGAGCAGTTCGGAGGCCACCCGCAGGCCGAAGGTGGTCTTGCCCGCTCCCGGGGTCGCCACCACCAGGTAGTCGGCGGGCCCGGTCGCCAGGTACCTGGTCAGTGCCCGGCGCTGCCAGGTGCGCAGCGGGCGGGCTGCCGGTGGCTGCTCGGCCGTCGGTGTGGAGGCGGGAGTACCGACCCCGATCTGCGACTCGGTCACCAGTGTTTGGCACCCCTTCCGGTGGACGGGCACGAAGCCGGCGCGGACACGCAAAAGGCCCTCACACGACGGTGCGCACCAGGGGCGCGGTGAGGGCCCGGACAGCTTACCGGCCGGCTGCCGCTCCGGCGTCGCGCGACGCGGTGGCGGGGGTTCCGCCGGGGTCGCGACGCGGGTGGCCCGCCGCATAGCGCATGCTTGACCGACGATGGGCCCGCAGAGCAGTCACGACGCCACCACCAGCACCTCGGCCCCCCGGCGGGGGCCGTTGCGGCTGATGGGCAGAACCGTGTCACGTGCTTGGAACGACAACATCTTCTCGGAGGCGGCCGAGGCGGCCTTCTGGACGACGCTGTCACTGCCCCCGCTGCTGCTCGGTCTCCTCGGCAGCCTGGGCTTCCTCGGGGAGTGGTTCGGCCAACAGCTGGTGGACAACATCCACGGGAAGATCATCACGTTCAGCGAGACGATCTTCAGCGACAACGTGGTGCAGCAGATCATCGCTCCCACCGTGGAGGACGTGCTCACGCGAGGTCGGGGGGAGATCGTCTCCCTGGGGTTCGTCATCTCGCTGTGGGCCGGGTCCTCGGCCATCTCCTCCTACGTGGACGCCGTCACCGTCGCCTACCGGCAGTACGACGTGCGGAACGCGGTGTGGCAGCGGTTGTTCTCGCTCCTGCTGTACCTCGCCGGCCTCGTCGTCGCCATCATCGGGCTCCCGGTCGTGGCGCTGGGCCCCGACATCCTGCCGCACCTGTTCCCGGAGAGCTGGCGACCGACGCTGGTCGAGGTCCTCGGCTACTTCTACTACCCGGTGACCGGGGTGCTGCTGGTCATCGCGCTGGCGATGTTCTACAAGGTGGCGTTGCCCCACAAGCTGCCGTGGCACCGGGGGCTACCCGGGGCGCTGCTCGCGATGGCGGTCTTCCTGGTCTCCAGCGCCGGCTTGCGCTGGTACATCACCTGGGTCACCGGTACCGGCTACACGTACGGGGCGTTGGCGACACCCATCGCGTTCCTGCTGTTCGCGTTCTTCATCGGCTTCGCGATCGTGCTGGGCGCCCACTTCAACGCGGCGATCCAGGAGATGTGGCCGGCGAAGATGACCCACCGCGAGCGGCGCCGGTGGCGGCGGCTCGGGATGGAGCGCGTCGCGGAACAACTGCGCCTCGAGGAGAGCCAACGCCGCTGGCGGGTCCAACGCGGCGGGTCAGGTGACCCCGACGGCACGGGGACCGACGAGGTGGGGCCGGCCGCCAGCGGTGGGTCCGAGGACACGGGGACTGAGGAGGACGGGCAGCGGCCGGCGCACGGAGCCGAGGCCGGGCCGACCGCGACGCCCTCCTCGGCGGCGGCTGGGCAGCCCGAGCGGACGGGCCGTGGTCGCCACCGCCGGGCGGGGGACGGGACGGACGGGGAGCAGCCGCGCTGACCGCGTCCCCACCGGAACCGGAGCCGGGACGTGCCCGGCGCTCTCCCCCTCCCGCCGGTCGAGCCTCGGTCGGCGGCCGGTCAGCTGTCGCCGCCGCCGGGTGGGAGCGACTGGTAGATCTTCTTGCAGTCCGGGCAGACCGGAGCCCCGGGCTTGGGCGACCGCGTGACGGGGAACACCTCGCCGCAGAGCGCCACCACGTGCGTGCCCATGACCGCGCTCTCCGCGATCTTGTTCTTCCGCACGTAGTGGAACATCTTCGGCTCGTCGCCACCGGTGTCCTCGGTGTGCTCCGGCCGCGTGTCAACATCAGGCAGAGTCTGGGTCGGCGTACTCACATGACCCATGATGCCCCATGGTCCGACCAGGGGTGGAAGAGAACAGGAGGCGGAGCGTGGTCAGCTCCATGCGCACGCGGGCGAGCGAGGAGGTCGCCACCGCGGTCCGGGAGGGCCGGCCGGTGGTGGCGTTGGAGAGCACACTGCTCGCCCACGGGCTCCCACCAGGTCACAACCGGAAGGTGGCGGCCAGGCTGGAGGCCGTGGTCCGGGAGAGGGGCGCCGTCCCCGCCACCATCGCGGTGTTGGACGGGGTCGCCCGGATCGGGTTGTCCGACGACGAGCTCGACCGGGTCTGCGATCCCGACGCCGGACTGGTGAAGCTGTCCCAGCGCGACCTGGGTCCCGTGCTCGGTCTCGGCCTGAGCGGGGCGACGACGGTCGCGAGCACCTGCGCCCTTGCCCACGCCGTCGGGGTGGACGTGTTCGCCACCGGTGGCCTGGGCGGCGTCCACCGGGGGGCGGAGACCAGCTGGGACGTGTCGGCCGACCTGGGAGTCCTGGCCAGCACCCCCACCGTGGTGGTGTGTTCCGGGGTCAAGTCGGTGCTGGACATCCCCGCGACCCTCGAGGTGCTGGAAACCCGCTCCGTTCCGGTGCTGGCGTACCGCACGGACGCCTTCCCCGCCTTCTACCTGCGGGACTCCGGCCTGCCGGCCCCGTGGCGGGTGGACACCCCCGACCAGGTCGCCGCGGCCGTGCTCGCCCACCGCTCCGAGGTACCGGGCGGATCGGGCGTGCTGGTGGCCAACCCCGTCCCCCCGGAGGTCGAGATGGACCGGGACCTCCACGACCGGCTCCTGCGGGAGGGGCTGGACCTGCTCACGAGCCGGGACGTGCGGGGCAAGGACGTGACACCCGTCCTCCTCGAACACTTCCACTCGGGCAGCGGGGGCGCGAGCCTCGTCGCCAACGAGGGCCTGGTGGTGCACAACGCCGAGGTCGCCGCCGACATCGCGGTGGCCCTGGCCGAACGCTCCGGGCCGGTGCGGGCATGACGGGCCCCGCGCTGCCCGAGAGCGGTGCCCCGACGGTGGTGGTGGTCGGCGACGCCGGACTCGACGTCGTGGCCAGGCACCGCGATCCGCTCGTCACCGGAGGGGACACCCGGGCGCGCATCAGGATGACGGCTGGCGGCGCCGGTGCGAACACCGCCGCCTGGCTGGCCAGGGAAGGGGTCCATCCGGTCCTGCTGGCCCGTGTCGGGGATGACGCCGCAGGCCGGCAGACCGAGTCGGAGTTGGAGGCGGCCGGGGTGCGGTGCGCCTTCGCGGTCGACCCCGACGAGCCGACCTGCTGCGTGATCGTCCTGGTCGACGGCACGGGACAACGCACGATGGTGCCGGACCGGGGGGCGAACGCCAGGTTCTCCCCGACGGACGTCGACCCTGCCGTCATCCGAGGCGGCGCCCTCGCCGGCACGCCGGGGCTGGCGGCGCCCTCCCACCTCCACCTGTCCGGGTACGTGCTGCTCGACGCGACCTCCCGGGACGCCGGGGTGGCCGCGCTGCGGGAGGCCAGGGCCGCCGGGCTCACCACCTCGGTGGACCCGCAGGCGGCGGTGCTGCTCAGTCGGCAGGGCCCGGAGGACTTCCTGGAGGCCGTACGAGGCGTCGACCTCCTGCTGCCGAACCAGGACGAGTTGCTGGCCCTGACGGGCTCGACGGACCCCCGGTCGGCGGCGGGGCTGTTGGACCTGGCGGGCGCGGTGGCGGTGACCGGAGGCGCCGAGGGCGCCTGGTGGGTGGACCGGGAGGGCGTCCGGGCCGTCCGCGCGCCCGAGGTGGAATGCGCGGACTCCACGGGCGCGGGGGACGCCTTCGACGCAGGCGTCATCGCGGCCTGGCTGCGGGGCGCCCCGGCTCAGGAGGCGCTGGCGGCCGGGGTGCGCGCGGGCACGGAGGCCGTGCGGCACGTCGGAGCGCAGCCCCCATCAGCGACTCCGCCCGTCATCCGATCGCTGCCGGAGGTCGTCGGTTCGGCCTGAGGGCCCCGGGTGGGGGGACCGCTGCCGGCTCCCCGCCCGGGCTGCCGCCGGCCCCCGGCGGGCTACTGGTCGATGACGGTGTGCTCCCGCGACTCGAGGCGCCGGTGGTCCCGCCGGAACCTGCTCACCCGCTCCGCCTTCTTGGGCGGTCTGTCGTTGGCGATGAGCACCGCCATCCATGGCAGCGGCACCGACAACGCGAGCAGCAGCAACGCCAGCCACCAGATCTGGTAGCAGAGCACGCCGGCGATCACACAGCCGCCGCGGACGACCATCATGATCATGTACTTGCGTTGGCGCGCCGCGAGCTGGTCGTCCTGCGACGGCGCGGCCTCCGTGATGAGCACGGGCCGTGACTGAGCCGGTGAATCGGCCACGAGACCACCTCCGGCTCCATCGTCCCACTGCCGACGTCGGCGCCCCGGCCGGCGTTCGGTACGGTCCGGACATCCTCGGGGACGGTCCCTGTCCCCGCGGCGAGGAGGAGCCCGGATGCGAGCGGTGGTGTCCAGGGTCACCCGGGCCCGGGTGGTGGTGGCCGGGAGGACCGTCGGCGAGATCGAACGGCCCGGGCTGCTGGTGCTCGTCGGCGTGACGCACGAGGACGGCGCCGAGCAGGCGCGGGCGCTCGCTCGGAAGGTGCACGAACTGCGGGTGCTGCGGGACGAGGAGTCCTGTGCGACGAGCGGGGCTCCCCTGCTCGTCGTCAGCCAGTTCACCCTCTACGGGGCCACGCGGAAGGGGCGGCGGCCGTCCTGGACGGCGGCGGCGCCCCCGGAGCACGCGCGGCCGTTGGTGGAGGAGGTGGTGCGCGACCTGCGGGCGAGGGGAGCCACCGTCGCCACTGGCCAGTTCGGGGCTGACATGGCGGTCGAGAGTGTCAACGACGGCCCGTTCACCGTGCTCGTGGAGGTCTGACGTCGGCGGACGGGGCGACCGCCCCCGCGCCGGCACCCCGCCGCCGAGCAGCGGAACTACTCCGTTCGGGTGACATTGCCACTTCTGTGACGTGCACGACCGCGTTTTGGCAACGGAACGGGAACGAATCCTCGGCCCACCGCGTTGAGCAGGTAGCAAACGTCGAAAACGGCCTGGGAACCCGGCAGCGGTGGCGCGAATCCCCGGGCCTCCGCTGACGCGTCGCGCGCCCGCCGACGCGGCGCTCCAGCATCCCGACAGGGAGGTAAGTCAATGACCGTCCCGCAGACCGTCCCTACTTCGGAAGCTTACGCCGAGGCGGACATCGATGCGCAGGGCCCGGCCGCTGATCTTGTTCGGGTCTACCTCAACGGGATCGGGCGTACCGCTCTGTTGACCGCTCAGCAAGAAGTCGATCTCGCCAAGCGTATCGAAGCCGGTGTGTTCGCCGAACACGTGCTCGACACCGATCCCGACCTGTCCCCCGGTCGGCGCTCTGACCTGCGCGCACTCGTTCGGGACGGGCACCGGGCCAAGAACCACCTCCTCGAGGCGAACCTCCGGCTCGTCGTCAGCCTGGCCAAGCGCTACACCGGCCGGGGCATGCCGCTGCTGGACCTCATCCAGGAGGGCAACCTCGGGCTGATCCGCGCCGTCGAGAAGTTCGACTACACGAAGGGCTTCAAGTTCTCCACCTACGCGACCTGGTGGATCCGGCAGGCCATCACGCGCGGCATGGCTGACCAGGGGCGGACCATCCGTCTCCCGGTGCACCTGGTCGAGCAGGTGAACAAGCTCGCGCGGATCAAGCGCGACCTGCACCAGCAGCTGGGACGCGAGGCCACGCACGAGGAGCTGGCCAACGAGTCGGGGCTTCCGGTGGGCAAGGTGTCCGACCTGCTCGACCACTCCCGCGACCCGGTGAGCCTCGACATGCCGGTCGGTGCGGAGGAGGACGCCCCTCTCGGTGACTTCATCGAGGACGGCGAGGCCACCGACGCGGAGAACGCGGTGATCTCCGGCCTCCTCCAGGACGACCTCCGCCGGGTGCTCGCCACCCTGGACGAGCGCGAACAGAACGTCATCCGCCTGCGGTACGGGCTGGAGGACGGCCAACCGCGAACGCTCGACCAGATCGGCCGCACCTTCGGGCTCTCCCGGGAACGCGTCCGCCAGATCGAGCGTGAGGTGATGGCGAAGCTCCGGCAGGGCGACCGCGCCGAGCGGCTGCGCGCGTACGCGAGCTGACCCGGGACCCCGGCGGGGACGGCGCCCGCTCGTCGGCGGCCCCGGCCCGGTGCGGCTCGTACCGGGCAGCTGGCTCCCGGCCCCACCCCGGGGCACGGACCGGCTCACCACCGGGCGGGGCGTCCTACGTCCGGGCGGCTGGCGGCGAGCAGGGGCGCGGCGCACACGCCCGTCGCGCCCGGGCCAGCCCGGGCACTCGACGCCCACGGTCCGACTCCAGCCGTGGGCCACGGTGGGGCAGCGCCGAGGCCCCGGAATCCGTTACCAGCCCTCCCCCGGTCGCGCGCCGGCGAGGCCCGATCCCGGTGCCCGCCGCCGTGTGCTGGCGACCCGGCGACGGCTGCCCTGCCCCTCGCGCCGCGACCGAGGTGGACCCTGGTCATCCGGGCACCACGCCTGCCTCGCCCATCCGCTCCCGACGGCACTCGTCGGGCTGGGCGAGCGGCTGGCACGTGGTCCGGACCGGGTGGGCGCCCCACGTCCTCACGACGAGAACCGACACCGGGGCAACCCGACGGAGCGGTGGCTCCGTCTCCTGGGCATGAGACGCCTCACTACCGCGGTCGGCGCCGGCGTCCTGTTCCTAGGGATCTCCGCCTGCGCCGATTCCAACGAAGACAGTGGTGTCGGGCTGGGCGGTCAACCGTCCCCCGCACCTCCGACCAGCAGCGAACAGCAGGCCCCACCCAGCGCGGAGGAGCCGGAGACACGCCCGGCCGAGGCGGTCGACGTCCCTGAGGAGCAGGTCGACACGGCGGCCATCGACGAGGGCTACCCGGTCGAGGTCTGGACGCTCGACGAGGGGGCCGTCCTCGGGGCGATGGGCCAGGAGGGCGGATGCGGCACGGTCAGCGCCTCCGCGACCGAGGACGAGGAGTCGGTGACGCTCCTGCTCACCGAGGACATCCCGACCTCCGGCCCGTGCACGATGGACATCCGGTTCCGCGCCGTCAGCGTGGACCTGGACCAGCCGCTGGGCGACCGCACCGTCGTCCTCGAGACCGAGACCGTCGGACCGCCCTCCTCCTGACGGGCTCGGCCCCGCCCCCGGGGACCCGACCGGCCACCACCGGCTCGCGGTCCCCGGGCGGCCTGGGCCGCCCCCTCCGTCGCCGGACAGGGCGCGTCCCGCACGGTCCGGCCGTACCGGGCCCGGACCGCCGGGCTCAGCGCAGGCGGCGGGGACCGGTGTCGGTCCGGGTGGGAGGCGGCCCGATCGTGAGGGTCGCACCGGTGACGAAGGCTCCCGCCGAGGACGCCAACACGGGTTCCAGCCTCAGCGCCCTGAGCTCGGGCACGTCCTCGGCCAGGCTCGCCACCCGCAGCACCAGGTCCTCGAGCGCGTCCAGCCGTGCCGGTTCACCCCCGCCGTACCCGGTCAGCAGCGGAGCCGCCCGCGGAGCGCGAACCAGTTCCGAGGCGTCGACGTCGGAGAGCGGCACCGCGCGGTAGGCGCGGTCCCCCAGCAGGTCCGTGACGATTCCGGACAGGCCGAAGGAGAGGACCGCTCCGAAGGAGGGGTCGTCCTGGACACCGATCACGCAGGAGACACCCTTGGGCGCCATCCGCTGCACGTAGACCTCAGGGGAACCCGAGAGCTCCCGAAGCGCGCGGTGCGCCGCGCGGACCGAGTCGGCGCTGTCGAGGTCGAGCCGCACCCCGACGAGGTCGTTCCGGTGCCGCAACCGTCGGTCCGGCGACTTCAGCGCCACCGGATACCCCAGCTCGGCCGCGGCCCGCACCGCCTCCCCCGCACCGCGAACCCGGCGGAAGTCGACGACGTCGACGCCGTAACAGCGCAGCAGCCGCACGGCCTCCTCGTCGGGAAGCCGGCACCCACCGCCGGGCTCCTCGACACCGCCCGCCGGACGGCTCGCCATCCACCCGTCCACCACCGACCTCGCCTGGTCCGGCCGCACACCGACCGGGGTGACGAAGTCACCCTGCGGGGCCGACCGCCACCGCGCGTACCTGGCGATCCTCGCGAGGGCGCTCACCGCCCGTTCGGGGCTGGGGTAGGAGGGCACCGAACCCCAGCCGGGAGCGGCACCGTCCGGTCCGCCCGCCGCGAGTTCCTCCGGGACCCCCTCGGCGGCGAGGAAGGTCGACACCACGGGCTTCGCGGCGGCGAGCGAGTCCTCGAAGACGACCGCGCGCAGCGCGCGGGCGTACTCGGCTCCCGACACGGCCAGCGGGGGCACGAACACCGCGACCACAGCGTCGACGTCCTCCCGCCGCACGGCGGCGCGCACCGCGGCGCCGAACTCCTCCGGACCCGCTCCCGCGCCGACGTCAACGGGATCGCCGGCCACCCGCATGCCCTGGGCGAGCGCGACGTCGGCGGCGAGCACGCCCAGGGCAGAGGCGTTGCCGACCACCGCGACCCGGTCGCCCGAGGGGAGCGGTTGGTTGGCCAGCACGAGGGCGGTGTCGAACAGCTGGGCGAGGGACTCGACCCTGATCACCCCGGACTGCTCGAACAGGGCCTGCACGCTGGCCTCGTCCACCGGGACCGAGGTGGCCCGCAGCGCGGGGCTGACGGCGTGTCGACCGGACTTGACCGCGACGATCGGCTTGGTCCGTCCCAGCCGGCGCGCCAACCGCGCGAACTTGCGGGGGTTGCCGAACGATTCCAGGTAGAGGAGGACCACGTCGGTCGCCGGGTCGGTCTGCCAGTACTGGAGGAGGTCGTTCCCGGACAGGTCGGCCCGGTTGCCCGCCGACACGAAGGTGGACAGCCCAAGCCCCCGGTTGGCGGCGGTGGCCAGGATCGCCACGCCCAGCGCCCCGGACTGGCAGAAGAACCCGACCCGCCCGCTCCCGGGCAGGCGTGGCGCCAGGGTCGCGTTCAGCCGCACCTCGGGATCGGTGTTGACCACGCCCAGCGCGTTCGGCCCGACCACCCGCATCCCGTGCGCGCGGGCCTCGCGGACCAGCCGCCGTTCCTGCGAACGCCCGTCCGCACCGGTCTCGCCGAACCCGGAGGTGACCACGACCAACGCCTTCACGCCCTTGGCCAGGCACGCGTCCAGCACCTCGTCGACGCGGGCCGCCGGCACCGCGATGACGGCGAGGTCGACCTCGTCGGGGATGTCCAGCACCGAGGCGTAGGCACGGACGCCCCGCACCGACCGGTGCTCGGCGTTGACCGGGTACACCGGCCCCGCGAAGTTGGCGGCCAACAGGTTCGCCAACACGGCGTGCCCGACCTTGGCCTGGTCCGCCGAGGCGCCCACGACCGCGACCGAACGGGGATGTAGCACGTTGTGCACGCTGCGGGCTTCGGCGGCCTGCTCCCGCGCCCTGGCCACCGCCATCGAACGCTCGGTGGGATCGACGTCGAACTCCAGGTGCAGGATGCCCTCCTCCACCTCACGCCGCACCGAGTAGCCGGCGTCCCGGAAGACGCGCAGCATCGGGCCGTTCTCCGCCAGCACCTCGGCCTCGAACCGCCGCAGCCCGCGCTCCCGCGCCGCGGCCGCGAGGTGTTCCAACAGGATCGAGCCCAGCCCTCGGCCCTGGTGGGCGTCCTCCACCACGAAGGCGACCTCGGCGGAGGTGGTGGCCGGCAGCCGGTCGAACCGGCCGACGGCGACGACGTCGTCGCCGAGGAACGCTCCGAGGGCGACCCGGTCGTGGTGGTCGACGGTGCTGAACCGCCGCATGTCCGCCTCCGGCATCCTCGGGTAGGCCCCGAAGTACCGGAAGTACCGGGTCCGGTCGCTCATCCTGGAGTGCAGCTCGACCAGTCGTGGACCATCCGCTGGGCGCAGCGGCCGCAGGTGCACGGTGCCGCCGTCGGCGAGCACCACATCGGCCTGCCAGTGCCTCGGGTAGCCCGCCTCAGCTCCCCCTCCGGGCCCCTCGGCGGGGCCGTCGCCGGCACGCTGCCCGTCATCCACCGTCATCACTCCGCCCTGGGGCGCCTGCTGGCACGTCCCTCCGCCCCGTCCCATGATTACCCGTCCCCGGCCGGAGAGGGCGGCACGCACGCCACCGGGGCGGCCCCGGCCTCAGTCCCGGCGGTCGTCCGCGTCGAGTCCGAGCAGGGGGAACACCGCGCGTCGCGCGGCCAGCAGCGCGTGGTCCACCGCGGTGTCGACCGTGCCGTCCCACGGCTGGTAGGCGGGGTCGGCCCCGTCGGTCAACGTGGTGGGGAGGAGGTCGCCCCCGGCGAAGGGGGTGGCGTAACTCAGCCACTCCTCCGGCACGCCGGTATCCGGCGGGAGGTCGCGGTCGAGCACCGTGGCCACCAGGTGGGTCCAGGAGCGCGGCACCACCCGGGCGAGCGCGTACCCGCCCCCTCCCAGAGCCAGCCACCGCCCCTCGGCGCAGGTCTCCGCCAACTCCCGCAACCGCTGGTAGATGGCCCGATGCCCGTCGACGGTGAGGCGCAGGTCCGCCAGCGGGTCCTCCCGATGCGTGTCGGCACCGCACTGCGTGACCAACAGCTGGGGGCGGAAGGCGGCGAGCGCGGCGGGCACCACGGCCTCGAACGCCCGCCGCCACCCGGCGTCGCCGGTGCCGGGTGGCAACGCGAGGTTCACCGACGTCCCCTCCGCCGCTCCCCGTCCGAGTTCCTCCGGACGTCCCGTTCCCGGCCACAGCGTCGCGGGGTGCTGGTGGACGGACACGGTCAGCACCCGGGGGTCGTCGTAGAAGACTTCCTGGACCCCGTCGCCGTGGTGGACGTCGACGTCGAGGTAGGCGATCCGCTCCACGCCGTGGTCGAGCAGCCAGGCGATCGCCACCGCGCAGTCGTTGTACACGCAGAACCCCGCGGCCCGGCCCGGCATGGCGTGGTGCAGGCCGCCAGCGATGTTGACGGCGCGGGGAGCGCCGTCCAGGATCGCGCGCGCCGCCGCCACCGATCCTCCCGCGATCAGCGCCGCCGCCTCGTGCATCCCGTCGAAGACGGGGGTGTCGATCGTCCCGAGTCCGCGCGGGCCCACCGAGGGGCGCCCGGCGCGCACGGCGTCGACGTAGCCGCTCTCGTGGACCCGGGCGAGCTGCGCGGTGGTCGCCGCCGCCGGTGCGACCACGTCCACGTCCCCCAGCAGCCCGAGCTCACCGGCGAGACGCATGGTCAGGTCGAGCCGACGCGGGTTGAGCGGGTGCTCCGCCCCGAGGTTGTACCCGAGATATCCCTCGTCCCACACGACCACGGCGTCCATGCGGCGACCGTACCCCGCACGGCACCCGCCGAGGCATCCGTTCGGACGAGCCCC
>NZ_AGVX02000308.1 GCF_000239155.1 Actinoalloteichus spitiensis RMV-1378 | reverse complement strand
CGCCAGGACCCCCGCGGCCCGCGCCGGGCCGCCGGCCCGACGAGGACGACGACCCCGAGGACGAGGGCGGGTCGATCATGCGGAAGGGGACCTGGTGAGTGACGGGTACCGCGCGGACACCACCGCGCTGCGGAGCGCCGCTCCTCGCTTCTCCGGCGCCGCCGACGAGCTGCGGGACGCCCTGAGCAGGCTCCAGGGCGCGTTGGACAGCGCGGGGGCCTGCTGGGGCGGCGACGATCCGGGGACCGGCTTCGGCAACGCCTACCAGCCGGCGGAGCAGGAGGCCACCCAGGCCTTCACTACCTTCGCCGACGGTCTGGAGAACATCCGGACCAACCTCGACGCCTCCGCCGAGCAGTGGGACGCCGACGACCTGGCGGCCGAGCGCGCCTTCGACCGGCAGTCCGAGGGACTGGGCTACTGAGGACGGGAGCGACGGATGGGGATGGAACTACCGCAGTCCCTCCAGTGGGTGGCCTCGCTGGCGCTGGGCGCTGACTGGCCGGAGGGCGACGAGACGCAGCTCCGGGTGATGCGGGACGCCTGGTCCCAGGCGAGCGGCGACGTCGAGGCGGTCATCCGGACGGCGCGGGAGGCCGCGAACGCGGCCGGCGCGACGATGGAGGGGGAGACCGCCGAACAGTTCGAGGCGTACTGGAGCGAGTTCGAGGACTACCTCCAGCAACTCGCCGCGATGTCGGAACAGCTGTCCACCGGTTGCGGCGACATGGCCCTGGAGGTCGAGCACGCCAAGATCAGCATCTACATCGCGCTCGCCGCGCTGGCCATCCAGATCACCGCGATGTTGGCCTCCGCCGTCGTGAGCTTCGGGACCTCCTCCGCCGGCATCCCGGTGGCCACCGCCGCCACCCAGTTCACCATCCGCCAGATCCTGATGACGCTGCTCCGCAACATCCTGCTGAACATCGCCACCAACCTGGCCACCGACTACGGGATCCAGCTCTTCCAGGTAGCCCGGGGCGACCGGTCCACCCTCGACCACGGGAACTTCGTCAACCACGTCGTGAACGGCGTCATCCAGGGCGCGGGCCAGACGGCCGGCGGCGTCGTCACCGACGCCATCCCCCGCGGCGCCTCCCGGGGTTTCGGGGAGGCGGCAGCCCGGGGCGCGGCCACCGGAGCGGCCGGTGGTTTCGCGCAGGGCGCCACCGAGTTCGCGCTCCAGGGCGGGGCGCACGAGCTCTCCGGTGGCGCGGTCGGCGGCGGCTGGGACTACCGGAACCTGACCGGCAACACCATCACCGGGGCGGTGAGTGGTGCCCAGGGCGGGATGGCCGACCGCACCGACGCGCTGGCGGAATCCACCTTCGCCCACCAGCAGCAGGAGCACTCGACGCCCAGGAACAACCCCAGCCACGCCCGCGAGGTGCTGGAGAACGGCCACCAGTGGCCGGTCGGCGCCCGGCCCCCCGAGGGCTGGCAGAACCCCTACACCAGCGGAACGCGGGAACAGGTCGGCGTCGACGGCGGCGCCGTGATCGACCAGGCCGGGCGGCACCGCCCCCAGAACCAGGGCGACGAGCCACCGCTACCCACCCCGGAGCGTTGAGAGGAGTGACGTCCCCCGGCGGATCGGGTGCCCGTGGTGCCCGAACCTGGGCGGGACGGGCGTGACGATGGACGGACTGATCCCGCGTTCGCTGCCGGTCGACTGCGCGAACGACGTGCGCGCCGAGCTCCGCGCCCGGTGGGCACGGCTGCGCCCGGCGCTGCGTTGGGCGCTGGTCCTGTTGCCGATGTCGGCGGTCGCGCTCCCGGCGGCCGGGTTGCTCGTGCTGGGCGGTTCCCCGGGGACCCTCGTGCTCCCCGTGCTCGGCCTGCTCCCGGTGGTCCTGGTGCTGGCCAGGCTGCGTCGCCGTGGGCTGGCGACGCAGCCGCACGAGTGGGTACCGGCCGCTTTCCTGGCCGCCGGCGTCCCGGCGTTGTTCGGCGGGCTCGCCCTGCTGGTGTTCGGGTGGTACCACCCGAGGGCGGAGGGGCCGTTGGTCCTCGCCGTGGCCCTGTTCGGGTTGGCGGCGTTGGCCTGGGGAGTCGGCGACCACGCCTGCCGCCTGCTCTGGTCGGGCACGCCGAGGACCGTCGCCAGGAGCGGTTTCGAGCTCGGCTACCGGTTGCGGGTTCGGCGACGGCTCATCGCCCGGATCACCGTGTCGGAGGACCGGATTCGCTGGCTGGTCCAGATCGTCTACCGGCACATGACCCGCACACTCCTCGACCGGACGGTGCGGCTCGCGGACCTGCGTGACATTCGGGTCGTCACCGTCGACCCGCCTGCGCACGGCGGCGCGGGACAGGCGGTGCACCCGGTCCCCGGCCCCGGGGTGGAGCTGGTCACCGACCAGGCTCGGCACGTCCTGCCGGTGCGCCGTGCGGAGGAACTGGCCGTGGTGCTCCGGGAACGTGCGGAGTGGAGGCGGTCCCTGCCCCTGGGAGAAGGGCTCGCCGATCAACCTCCCCCGGCGTGGTGACGCGCCGGGCCCGCCCGGAGCCTCTCCGAACGGGCCCGGGTGGCCGTGTCGAGGGACAGCACCTGGAACACGTCGTGGGCGGCCCGGAGCACCGGTGTGGCTGGAGGCGGTGACCCTGGGAGGTCGTCCCTCCCCGCCGGCCCGGTGCGGACGGCGCGGGAACCCCGGGTGCGAGACTCCGGGGTGGACGCCTCCGCCCGCCCGGCGGCGGCGCCGAACCACGGGCCGGGAGGCGCTCGCCGGCCCGTGCCGAGGCCCAGCGACGTGAGGAGATGACAGGTGACGGCCACCGACGAGGACCACCGCTGGCTGCGCCACGCCGTCGCCCTCGCCGGGCGGTGCCCGCCCTCGGCGACGGCCTTCTCGGTCGGCGCGGTCGTCGTCGACGCCACCGGAACGCCACTCGCCGAGGGTTTCT
>NZ_AGVX02000309.1 GCF_000239155.1 Actinoalloteichus spitiensis RMV-1378 | reverse complement strand
CCGGTGCCGGCGCCCGCCGCGGCGAGGCCGGCCGCCATCACCGCGGCCTTCAGAGTGCGCGAGGTCCTGGAAGACAAGGGGGGTTTCTCCTCGGTGTCGGTCGCGAGTGCTGGGGTGGTGGGGCCCGGACCGGACGGACCGGCTGCCGGCGCCCTGCTGGGTCGCGGCGCCAGTGCGCTCCTTGGTCGGCAACGGTTTGAGTGGGGCACTCACGTCGTGCGGGCCGCCACCGCACCCGAGCATGATCGACCTCTTTCCCCGGGCGCTTGAAGATCGAAGCGGAGAAAACCCTCGTTCGAGGGAAGAGAATGACTCGTTCTAGGGATGACCTCGGGCGTGGCGGCCGCGCGACGCGCCGAGACACGTCCGGTGAGGGGAAACCGGATGAACAGGGCCGTCAGGCCTCCTCCCCGGTCGTCCTGAGGGCCTCGGCCAGTGCCGCCCCGGCCATGCGGCGCAGCAGGACCCCCATGGTGGCGGTGTCGACACCGTGCGCGCTGCGCGGAGTGGAGTTGAGCAGCCCGAAGACCGCGTGCGTCGCGGCGCGGAGCCGCTCGGGGGGCGTGGCGGGGGCGAGCCGGGTCAGGACACCCACCCACTCCTCGACGTAGCGACGTTGTGCCGCCCGGATCCGGCGGCGGTCGGCGGTGGGGACGCTGTGGAGCTCGCGGTCGTGGACCCGGATGAGGGCGGGCTGCGTCAGGGCGAACTCGATGTGCCAGGTGAGCAGCGCGGTGAGGGCGTCCTGGGGGGAGGTGGCGTCGGCGACGCGGCGGCGGCCCTCGTCGAGCAGCCGGTGGCTGATGTCGAGCAGCATCTCGCTCAGTACCGACTCCTTGTTGCGGAAGTGCCGGTAGAGGGCGGGACCCGACACACCGACCGCCCCGCCGAGGTCCTCCATGGAGACCCCGAGGAAGCCGCGTTCGGCGAAGAGCGGGGCCGCGGCCGTCAGGATGGCCGCGCGGCGACTGCCCGCGCGGGGCGCCACCGCAGGGGTCGGGCGTTCGGGCTCGGGGTCGCTGTGCTCCACGCGTCCAGGGTAGACGAGGGAGTTAATGGGCATTAACATCGCGGGAACCCGGGTTAACGCTCATTAACGTCTCGGCGGTTCCCGTCGAGGATCGGGAGGCTGGGAGTGACGGACATCGACGTCCTGCGCAGCACCTGCGACCGCGCCGCCGCGTCCTACCGGCGCAACAGGGACGCGCACCTCGCCCTGGTCGCCGAGCTCAGCGACCGGCGGGCCACCGCGGCCCTCGGAGGCCCGGCGAGCGCGCGGGAGCGCCACCTGGCCCGGGGCAAGCTCCTGCCCCGGGAGCGGGTGCACGCCCTGCTGGACCCGGGCTCGCCCTTCCTCGAACTCTCACCGCTGGCGGCGCACGGCCTGTACGACGGCGCCGCACCCGCCGCCGGCGTCATCACCGGTGTGGGACGGGTCTCCGGTCGGGACTGCGTCGTGGTCGCCAACGACGCGACGGTCAAGGGTGGCACGTACTACCCCATGTCGGTGAAGAAGCACCTCCGGGCGCAGGAGGTGGCCCTGCACAACCGCCTGCCCTGCCTCTACCTCGTGGACTCCGGGGGCGCGTTCCTGCCCGCCCAGGACGAGGTGTTCCCCGACCGCGAGCACTTCGGGCGGATCTTCTACAACCAGGCGACCATGTCCGCCCAGGGCATTCCGCAACTGTCCGCGGTCATGGGCTCCTGCACCGCCGGCGGGGCGTACGTACCGGCGATGAGCGACCAGACCGTGATCGTGCGGGACCAGGGCACGATCTTCCTGGGTGGACCGCCCCTGGTGAAGGCGGCCACAGGCGAGGAGGTCAGCGCCGAGGACCTCGGCGGCGGCGACCTGCACGCCCGGGTCTCCGGGGTCACCGACCACCTCGCGGTGGACGACGCGCACGCCCTGCGGCTGTTGCGGGGCATGGTGGACACCCTCGGTCCGATGTCGGCGCCACCGTGGGAGACGCGCCCGCCCGAGCCGCCCGCCGTGGACCCGGACGACCTCTACGGCATGGTCCCGGTCGACCCGCGCGTGCCCTACGACGTCCGGGAGGTCATCGCCAGGCTGGTCGACCGCAGCGAGTTCGCCGAGTTCAAGGCGGACTACGGCCCCACTCTGGTCACCGGCTTCGCCTGGCTGCACGGGCACCCCGTCGGGATCATCGCCAACAACGGCGTGCTGTTCTCGGAGTCCGCCCTCAAGGGGGCGCACTTCGTCCAGCTCTGCGACCGGAGGGGCATCCCCCTGGTCTTCCTCCAGAACATCAGCGGCTTCATGGTGGGCCGGGAGTACGAGGCTGGTGGCATCGCCAAGCACGGCGCCAAGATGGTCACCGCCGTGGCGTGCGCCCGGGTCCCGAAGTTCACCGTCGTCATCGGCGGTTCCTTCGGAGCCGGGAACTACAGCATGTGCGGGCGTGCCTACTCACCCCGCTTCCTCTGGATGTGGCCCAACGCGCGGATCTCGGTGATGGGCGGCGAGCAGGCCGCGTCCGTGCTGGCCACGGTCCGCCGCGACCAGCTCGAGGCCAGGGGGCAGGAGTGGTCCGCCGCCGACGAGGAGGCCTTCCGCGCGCCGATCCGGGCCCAGTACGAGGAGCAGGGCAGCCCCTACTACTCCACGGCGCGGCTGTGGGACGACGGGGTGATCGACCCGGCGGACACCAGGACCGCGTTGGCACTCGGGCTGTCCGCCGCCGCGAACGCGCCGCTGGCGCCCGTCGGCTACGGCGTCTTCCGGATGTGACCGGGCGACCGGCGCCACCGGTTTCCGGGGCAGGCGGCGGAGCCGCCGTGGTGAGCAGGGAGGACCTTGACGTGCGAGTGACGGACACGGTGCTGGTGGCCAACAGGGGGGAGATCGCGGTGCGGGTGATCCGCACCCTGCGGGCCACCGGGCGGCGCGCGGTCGCGGTGCACACCGAGGAGGACACCGACGCCCCGCACGTGAGGGCGGCGGACGAGGCCGTCGCCCTCACCGACGGGCAGGGGAGGCCGTCGACCTACCTGGACGTCGACGCGGTGCTCGCCGCCGCCCGGCGGAGCGGGGCCGGCGCCGTGCACCCCGGCTACGGGTTCCTCGCCGAGAACGCGGCCTTCGCCACGGCGTGCCGCCGCGCCGGGATGGCCTTCGTCGGGCCTTCCCCGGGGGCCATCGAGACGATGGGGGACAAGATCCGGGCGAAGGCCGCCGTCGCGGCGGCCGGGGGACCGGTGCTCCCGGGGG
>NZ_AGVX02000310.1 GCF_000239155.1 Actinoalloteichus spitiensis RMV-1378 | reverse complement strand
CCCCCCAGCCGCTCGGCGCTCGGGAGACCCACCGAATCCCTGGCGCCGGCTCGCAGCCGGAGGCCGTCCGCGACCCCGACGGCCAGGCCGCGCTCACGGAGGTCCGCGGCGGCGACCCCGGCCAGCCGCAGCACGTGGTTCCCGCCCCTCCTGCGCGCCGCGGCCGGGCGGGAGGGCGCGGGAACCAGCCACCAGGGTTCGCCACGCCCCAGCTCCGGTGGGGGCCCCACCGGCCCGTGCTGACCGCCGATCCCCTCCGCGAGCGCCTCGCCAAGGGGGGCCGCCAACCCCCACCTGGCCCGTTCCTTGAACGCCAGGACGGCGGTTCTGGTCACGCCCGTGTACTCGGCCAACGCGTAGACCGGGGCCGCCACGGCGACGGGCCTCCCCGTCACCGGCCGTGGTCGGCCGAGACCACGCCGGCACCCGTCGCAGAGCTCACGTCCCGGGAGGTCACAGCCCACGCACCAGCGGGGCACGACCAGATCCAGCACCGGTTCCCACAGCGCGCGCACGGGCGGAGCCTCCCGAACGGCACCGACGAGAACGTGGCTCCGGCCGACGACCGAACCCCGATACCGACCGATCGGGTGTCACCCGGGGTAAATAGGCACTGCCCCACCGTTCTTGACGGCCGCGTGCTGCTGCCAGTAGCTGTTCACGTCCTGCACGGTCCACAGCCCGTTCTGGTCCGCGACCATCACGTCCTTCTTCGGGAAGGCGGTCACGGTCGTGACGTCCTGGGTCAGGTTCGACTGCTGGTAGCGCTGGAAGACCATGCCGTCCGGGCTGATCCGCATCACCGGGTACTTCCCGCTGACCGCGACGATCAGGTACTCGCTGCCCTGTTCCCCGGGTGCCGGGTACTGCCAGGCCACCGAACGGGCCTGGATCTCCTCCCCGATGCGGTGCAGCACGTGGTGCCCCCCGATCCTGGGCCCCTCGTTGTCGCTGGACACGGAGGCGACCAGCAGGTCGTCACCCCCGACGACGGCCACCCGCATCCCGTCCGGGGACAGCCGGAGATCGGTGATGGGCAACTGGTCGTCGGGCAGCCGGTGGGGCACCGGCCTGGTCACCCAGCCGTTCTGCCCCGTGGCCACCACCTGCAACACCGTGTCGCCGTCGACGACGGTCCACAACTCGGAGGTGCCGGCCCGCCACGTCGGCCTGGTGAGCGTCTCGGCGTCGATCTCCACCGGCAGCAGGTCCTCGCCGTACCCGCCGACCCAGAGGGTGGGCCGACCGCGCACGTCGCGGCCGACGACCGCGAGCTGGCTGCCGTCCACCGACTGCGCCGCGGTCTCGGCCCGGTAGTCGCCCGCCCCGGCGGGCCCCGGCACCGGCTCTCCGGTCAACGTCTCCACCCGGCCGTTGCGCACCATCAGCCCCGGCAGGTCCAGGTTGGGGGCGAACGCCTGCATCTCCGCCCGGAAGTCGACCATGCGCCACAGCTTCTTCTCCGGCAGCACGTCGACGTTCTCGTACATCACCCGCACCGGACGCGGGGTGACCGACTGGACGGAGAGCACGATGCCCGCGACCATCCGCCGGTAGGACTCCGGCGTCGGGTCCTTACCCAGGTTCGACAGGTTGACCTCGATCACGGCGTCCCGCGCGTCGCTGACGTTGGACCGCATCGCCGCGCCCCGGGGCAGCACGGGAGCGACCGCGCCGGCGAGGCTCGCCGAGGGGCCCTGCTGGAGCAGCTCGACGACCTTCCCGGGGTGCGCGGTGCTCGGCTGGGCCGGGATGTACCGCAGGTCCGGGACGAGGCCGGGCCGGTCGCTGGCGTGGAAGTACAGCTGGACCTGCTGGTAGTTCAGGTTGAAGTCGTCCACCGTCATGACGACGTCGGTGGGGGGCTGGCTGATCCGCCACCCCTGGTTCTCGCTCTCCTTGGTCATCACCAGCCGCATGTCGTGCGTTCCCCAGTCGGGCACGAAGGACATGTCCGGCTCGATCCGGCCGATGCGGCGCGCCGTCACCCGGACGACCGCGACGTCGTCCGGGGCCTCGCTCACGGCCAGTTCCTGGTCGTGGATCACCAGTTGGAGCTCGTCCACCAGGGTGATGCGGGACTCGGTGTCCCACTGGCGCTGGGCCTCGTCGGTCAGGTACGCGCGCGCCTCCGCGTGGTCGTCGTCGGGGCGCGCGCTCGCCTGGACGAAGGCGCGGGCCAGTTCCGGCGCGTCCAGTTCCGGATCGGGGGCCTGGACGTCGCCACCGGGGCTCCCGTCATCCATGCGCTGCGCCACCGTGGCGGTGGAGGACTCCGGGATCGCCACACACCCGCCGGCGAGCAGGCACGCTCCCGCGAGCAGCACGACCACCAGGCGGGCCGCTGCTCCCCTGCCACCTCCGCTGAGCCCAGAGGTCACGTCGAGTCCCTCCCCCGGTCGGCGGTGAGCGCCTCCGACCAGCTGGGAAGGCCCAACTTCTCCAACCGTTCCCGCGCCGCCCGCGCCTCGGCCAGCGCCATCTCGTCCTCCGCGCCGACCAGCACCGGCTCCTCCGGGTACTCCGAGCCCTCCACGGGCGAAGGCGCGTCCGCTCCCGCCGGCGGCCCCTCGGCTGGTGGAGCGCCGGACCCGGGACCGGCGGGGCCGTCCTCGGGGTCGCCGCCCGCCACGAGGCGTTCCGCGCCGTAGTAGGGGCGGGCACCGCCCCACGCCGGGTCCGCCACCATCAGCGGCAGCGGGCTCTGCGTCAGTTCGATGCCGGGCCGCCGGGGCAGTGTCAGCCGGAAGCACGCCCCCTCCCCTGGTTCACCGACCGCCTCCAACTCGCCGTTGTGCAGGCGGGCGTCCTCCAGGCTGATGGCCAGGCCCAGGCCGGTGCCGCCGCTGTGCCGGTTCCGGGACGGGTCGGCGCGCCAGAAGCGGTTGAAGACCAGTTCCTCCTCGCCTGGTCTGAGGCCCACACCGAAGTCCCGGACGGTGACGGCGACCGCGGAGGAGCTCTCCCCGACCCTGACCTCCACGGGTTTGCCCTCGCCGTGGTCGACGGCGTTGGCCAGCAGGTTGCGGAGCACCCGTTCGATGCGGCGGGAGTCGATCGCGACCATCACCGGATCCGGTGGCAGGTGGAGGTCGATGCGGACCTTCGCGGTCGCGGCGATCGCGCGCACCGACTCCGCGGCGCTGCGCACCACCGGGCGCAGGTCCACGCTCTCCGCGCTGAGCTGGATCACCCCGGCGTCCAGCCGGCTGATCTCCAGCAGGTCGCTGAGCAGGGACTCGAAGCGGTCCAGTTCGTTGACCAACAGCTCGGTGGAGCGGGCGAGGCCGGCGGGGAACTGGTCGCGGGAGGCGTGCAGCACGTCCGCCGCCATCCGGACCGTGGTCAGCGGGGTCCGCAACTCGTGGGAGACGTCCGAGGTGAAGCGGCGTTGGAGCTGCCCGAACTCCTCGAGCTGGCGGATCTGGCCCTGGAGGCTCTCCGCCATCGCGTTGAAGGAGTCGGCGAGCCTGGCCACCTCGTCCTCGCCGGTGGCCCGCATCCGGTCGTCCAGGTCTCCGTCGGCGAAGCGTTCGGCGACCTCGGCCGCCTCCCGGACCGGCCGGACGACCTGCCTGGTCACCAGGTAGGTGACGCCGCCCAGCAGGACCACCAGCGCGAGCCCCCCGACGAGCAACGTGCTCTGCACGAGGCTGATGGTCCGCTGTTCCGGGGTCAACGGGTACAGCTGGTAGAGCTGGATCGTCCGGCTCACCGTGGGCACGGGAATCCCGACCGCGAGCATCGTCACCGGTCGGCCGTCGCGGTCGACGGTGGTGATCTGGGAGGCGAGGCTGTTCTCGTCCTCCACCTGACGCCGCAGGTCCTCCGGGATGTCCTCCAGCGGACCGGACTGGGCCAGCGGCTCCCCCGTCTCGGTCTGACGCCCGTAGAAGTCGGCGAGCACCGGGTCGAAGACGCCGGCGGAACCGGAGGAGTCCTGGTCGGTCCTGGTGCTGAGCGTGTTCCTCGCCGCGCTGAGCTGGGTGCCGAAACCGTCGGAGTTCGGGTTGGAGCCGCGCAACTCGTTGCTGACGATCTCCCTGCTGGTCTGGGCCTGCTCGAGCGCGGCGTCCCGCTTGGCATCGATCAGCCGCGAGATGATCTGCGTCTGGAGCACCATCACCAGCACGAACACCACGGCGGAGGAGAGCGCCAGCGTGCTCACGACCACCCGCACCTGGAGCGACCGCCGCCACAGCCCCGCGGCCGCGCGCAGTCGCAGGCGGACGAGGCGGTGCGCTCGCCGGAACCGCCGGGAGGCACGCCGGTGGAACGACGCACCGCTCCGATCAGAACTCTTCACCCGCACCACCCGGTCCCGTCACGGGTCATGGGGGGCCGGCCTTGTATCCCACCCCGCGCACGGTCAGTACCACCTCGGGGTGCTCCGGATCACGTTCGACCTTGGACCGCAGCCGCTGCACGTGCACGTTCACCAGCCGGGTGTCGGCGGCGTGCCGGTAACCCCACACCTGTTCCAGCAAGACCTCACGAGTGAACACCTGCCGGGGTTTGCGGGCAAGGGCGACCAGCAGGTCGAACTCCAGCGGAGTCAGTGAGATCGGTCGCCCCTCCCTGGTCACCTCGTGCCCGGGCACGTCGATGGTGAGATCTCCGATGTTCAGCACCTCGGCCGGCTCGGATTCCGTCCGCCGGAGCCGGGCGCGCAGCCGGGCCACCAACTCCTTGGGTTTGAACGGTTTCACCACGTAGTCGTCCGCGCCGGACTCGAGGCCGAGCACGACGTCCACCGTGTCGTTCTTCGCGGTCAGCATCACGATCGGAACACCCGACTCGGCGCGGATCGCCTTGCACACGTCGATGCCGTTCATCCCGGGGAGCATGAGGTCCAGCAGGACCAGATCCGGCTTGAGCTCCCGCACGGCGGGAAGGGCGCGTGTGCCGTCGCCGACGACCGCGGTGTCGAATCCCTCGCCCCGGAGGACGATCGTCAGCATCTCGGCGAGCGCGGGGTCGTCGTCAACTACCAGTACACGCGACTTCATGCTGGATATCGTCGCATTGGCTGCCCTGCGGGAACGCACCACCCAGGGACGCGAGACGTGACCGTTGTTACCCGACCGCTCACCATGCACCGTGCTCGCATTTCGCACCAGCTCCCCCACTTCCACGCCGTGGTGACTCGAATCACGTTGTATCCCCCGGTCTTAGACCGTTTCCGGTGACCGGTTCGTTACGCGTGGGGCAGGTGCGGTTCGCAGGTGCGGTTCGGGCGGGACGGGCTAGTCGGAACGGCCGGCTCCAGCCGCCGTTCCGGCAGCCTCCACGCTCTCCCCGGGAGGAATCCGGTCGTCCTCTGGGGGCGCGACCAGGGACCCCTCCGGAGGAGGGGGACCGCCGCCCTGCCGCTGCCCGTCGGGTCCGCCCGCCCGGCTCTGGTCGGGGCCCGCCGGCGCCCAGGCGGGGAACCGCCGCACCCGGTGCGTCATGCGCCGCCGCCACATCCAGGTCCACGAGGACACCGTCACCCGGTGTTCCCCGCCGGGCCAGCGCACGGCGTAGGGATGGCTCGCGGACCTCCCCACCAGCTCGTCGAACTCGACCTCTCCCCGCGCGGCGGCGAGCAGCAGCGAGTAGAGCCTTCCCTGCTGCTCCTCCTCCCGGAGGTCGAACTCGACGGGCTCGGCGATGTCCAGGAAGACCAGCGCGATCTGCCCGAGCAGCCACACCACGACATCACCGGCGGGGTCGGGCGGGCAGACCTCGACGATCGTGTGGTCGCCGTGCTCCTCACGGACCCAGTCCGTCACGGGCAGGCCGGTGTCCGACCGCACCTGAGCGAGCAGGGCGAGCACGAGGGTGTGCGGCTGTTCAGCCGAGAAGTTCATCGACCAACCGATTCGTATCCACCGTGGACACCGCGTCCACGACCGTCCAGGGTGCGAGCCAGCCGCGTCCGGCGAGCTGCTCGTAGAGTGCGGCACACCGGGCCTGGAGGTCGGCGTCCGACTCGTAGATGTCCCGTTCCCGGCCCACCTCCGTCGCCTCACGGCGGGTCACCCGGGAGGCGGCGACGGCGGGTGTGACGCTGAGCAGGAGGTGGGCGTCGGGAACGGGCAACCGCAGGCGGGAGATCTCCAGGTCGTGCACCCAACGCACGAAGTCGCCGTCGGCGTCCTGGCGGAGCCGGGCGGCACCGTAGGCGGCGTTCGACGCCACGTAGCGGTCCAGCAGCACGACGTCGTACCGCTCCAGGTCGGCCCGCAGACCCTCCGCCGCGTCCCGCCGGTCGAGCGCGTACAGCAGTCCCATCGCGTGGGGTGAGTCCGAGACCGGGCCCAGCTCACCGCGCAGGGCGTCCCGCACCAGGTCCGCGTGCACGTCCAGGCCGTACCGCGGGAAGGCCCGGCCGTGAACGCTCAGTCCGCGCTCGGTGAGTGCCGCGCTCAACCTCCCGAACAAGGTCCGCTTGCCCGCGCCGTCAATGCCCTCGATCCCGATCAAGCGTCCCACGGGCGCACACCGTAGCCACCCCCCTCGGGCACCCGCACGCCGGCCCAGGAATGCCGTGCGGGGGGCGGGGACGGGACGCGCAACGCCCGGGCCCTCCCGGCGGGAGGCCGCTCCCCGCGCTCGTGGCCAGCGACGACGCGCACGACGCCGGACCCCGCTCCTCCGCGGAGCGCACGGCCAGCGGCGGTGGGGGGCCTCAGGTGCCGGGAACTCCCCCACCCCCGCGACCGGGGGTGTGCCCCGCTAGCGGACGTGTTCCCGCCGGGGCGGGCACGTCCTCGCCTGCGGGGCGGGCGGTGGGCGCGTGCGCCCGATGGCGGAGGTCAGCAGCGGGGCGCGCCGGCACCGGCCACCGGGCCACGCCGCTCCGGGTCAGCACCGGACCAGGACGTCCGCGGCCCCGGTGCCCGCTCCCCGGGCGCAGGTCCGACCTGACCCGCCAGCGGAGGACGTCGCCGCCCTCCGCGCGCGACGACGTACCCCCGGCCCCCGGGTTGGGCACCACCTCGGGGGGCGCCGCGCCGGTGGTCCGGGCCGGTGCCCGCCGGAGCAGGGCGGCGGCCACGGCGGCGGGCTCCCCGCCGTGGTCATGCCTGCGAACGGACTAGGCACCAGCACACCGGTGGTCGGGCCACCGGGGCCGGGGGATCGCGGTCGTCCGCCGCGACCGCTCTCGGTGCCCGAACACGGGAACCGGCACCATGCGGGCCGCGCCACCCCGCGCACCGGCGAGCGGAGCGGGCGGCCGGGAGTGCAGCCCGGGCGGCACTGCCGCCACGGGCAGGGGCGGTCAGTACCGGTAGTGCTCGGACTTGAAGGGACCGTCGACGTCGACGTCGATGTACTCGGCCTGCTCCTTGGTGAGCTTGGTCAGCTCGCCCCCCAGTGCCTCCAGGTGGATGCGCGCGACCTTCTCGTCGAGCTTCTTCGGCAGCCGGAAGACCTCCTTGTCGTACTCCTCGTGCTTGGTGAACAGCTCGATCTGGGCGATCACCTGGTTGGAGAAGGAGTTCGACATCACGAAGGACGGGTGACCGGTGGCGTTGCCCAGGTTCAGCAGCCGCCCCTCGGAGAGCACGATGATCGAGTGGCCGTCGGGGAAGACCCACTCGTCGACCTGCGGCTTGATGTTGACGCGCCGCACGCCCTTCCAGCGGGCCAGCCCGGCGATGTCGAGCTCGTTGTCGAAGTGCCCGATGTTGCCCAGGATCGCCTGGTGCTTCATCCGGGACATGTGCTCGGCGCTGACGACGTCCTTGTTGCCGGTGGTGGTGATGACGATGTCGGCCTGGTCGATGACCTTGTCCAGGGTGGACACCTGGTAGCCGTCCATCAGGGCCTGGAGGCCGCAGATCGGGTCGATCTCGGTGACGATCACCCGGGCGCCCTGTCCGCGCAGCGACTCGGCAGCGCCCTTGCCCACGTCGCCGTAGCCGCACACCACGGCGACCTTGCCGCCGATCAGGACGTCCGTGCCCCGGTTGATGCCGTCGATCAGGGAGTGCCGGATGCCGTACCGGTTGTCGAACTTGGACTTGGTGACGGAGTCGTTCACGTTGATCGCGGGGAAGAGCAGCTCGCCGGCGGCGGCGAGCTGGTACAGGCGGAGGACACCGGTGGTGGTCTCCTCCGTGACGCCCAGGATGGACTCCCCGACGCGGGTCCAGCGGGACCCGTCCTCCCGCAGCGAGCGGCCCAGCAGGTCGAGGATGACCTTCCACTCGTCGGGGTCGTCGTCGGCGGCCGGGGGGACCACGCCGGCCTTCTCGTACTGCGTTCCCTTGTGCACCAGCAGGGTGGCGTCACCGCCGTCGTCGAGGAGCATGTTCGGCAGCGCATCCCCACCCCAGGTGAGCATCTTCTCGGTGCACCACCAGTACTCCTCCAGGGTCTCCCCCTTCCAGGCGAAGACGGGGACGCCCTTCGGCTCCTCCTCCGTGCCGTTCGGACCCACCACGACGGCGGCCGCCGCGTGGTCCTGGGTGGAGAAGATGTTGCAGGACGCCCACCGGACCTCGGCGCCCAGATCCACCAGTGTCTCGATCAGTACCGCGGTCTGCACAGTCATGTGCAGCGACCCGGAGATCCGAGCCCCACGCAGGGGGAACGCGCCCGCGTACTCGCGCCGCAGCGCCATCAGCCCGGGCATCTCGTGCTCGGCGAGCCGGATTTCCTTGCGTCCGAAGTCGGCGAGTGACAGGTCTGCGATGGCGAACTCGATACCGCCACGGGTCTGGAGCCTTTCGGCGCTCATCAGGCGTCTCCTCACGACACGGGAACAACCCCCGCACACTACCGTTCGCCACGCCGGAGCCCCAATACTCGCCAGCTGCGACCAAATAGCCCAGGATTGCCACCGATCGACCACCGGAGAACCGATAATCGATCTCACGGAGCACGACGGGGCAGGGAGGGCGGTGGCCGTGGTGATACCCGGGCCCGACACACGCGTCGTGGAGCTGAGGGTCCACGGCGTACTCGGTACCACCCCGGAGGACCTGACCGGCTCGGTCTCCGCCGTCGAGGTGGCCGGGGACGGCCTCGGACGGCTCGTCCGTCCCGCCGACCGGCTCCGCAGACCCGCCCCGGGGCCGATGCTCAACGCCGGTGGGCGCCCGGTGCCGCGTGTCGTCGAGGGCTACGTCTGGGGCGGCATGACCTCCGGCGGGTTCGCGAAGGCGACCTGGGCACTGCTCTTCCCCTTCGCGATGGCCAACGTGGCGCACTGGATGCTGCCTCCAGCGCGGGAGGACAACGCCGTCTCGCGAGTGCTCGGCCACCTGCTGCGCGCCCTGCTCCGGTTGGCGGCGCTCCTGCTCTCCTGCCTCCTCGTGTCCCAGCTCACCGTTCTCTTCCTCGACCTCGTCGCGACGCAGTGCCTGCGTCCCGGCTCCTCCTGCCTACCGTTCGCGCCGGAGTCGCTGCGGGAGTGGGACGTGGGACGCGCCGTGCTGGGTCTGCTCCCGGTGGTGGCCCTGGTCGCCATGCTGCACCGGGTGTCGACGGTGAGCTGGCAGGTGAACAGGTCCACCGACCCGCTGCCCGCCGACCCGGAACGGCGGCGGAACCGGCTCGCGGGCCTGCCCGGGGAGACCGTCATCGCGGACCCGGACACCCCCGTCCTGCGGATGACCCACACCGTCGCCACGCTGGCGGTGGCCGCGATCCTCGCGCTGGGCGGGCCGGCCGGTGCCGCTGACGGCGCCAACGACTGGTTGTGGTGGGCGGCCGCCACCCTGTTCCTCTTCGGGCTCCTGGCCACCGCCCTGTTGGACGACCCCCCCGAACTGCGGGCCAAGGGCGGGCTGGGGGGACGCGTCCGGCGGTTCCTGGGTTCCTGGCCCTCCCAGGTCCTGGTCGCCGCCTCGGTACTGCTCGTGGCCCTGGTGGCGGCGCGGATGGGTCCGCTGCCCACCGAGCTGCCGGCCTCGACGTCGACCGTCGAGGTGGTCGCGGCCCTGCTCGCCCTCTGCTGCGTCCTCTTCGGGGCCCTGCTCGTCCCGGCCGCCTGGCTGGCGCGGCTGGAGTGGCGCGGACGTCCCCGCGACCAGCGTCCCTGGGCCGGGGGCTGGTTCTCGGCCCCGGTGCTCACCCTGGCCGCGCTGCTGGGGGCCGGGTTCGGTGCGGGGCTGACGCTCAGCGTCCGCCAGTTGCTCGGGCGAGGACATCTGGCGGAACCGGAGAGTTACGAGGCGATCACCCTGTTGTGGGGCGCGGGGGCCGTGCTCACGGTCGTCGCGGTCGCGGTCGTCGTCCCGGTGGTGTTCTTCCGCCGCTGGCTCGCCGAGCGCCGCGACCGGCTGGCCCCGCCCGAGACCACCCTCCTGCACGCGGGCCGGCCGGAGGACTCCCGGGTTGGTGCGAGAGCGTGGTGGTGGGCGGCGGCCCAACGCAGGCACCTGCACCACATCCTGCTGCTGGTCGCCGGCGTGCTCAGCGCCGGAGCGCTGATCGCGCTGGTCGTCCGGGTCGCCGACCTCGCACTGCCGAACTGGTTCGATCCGCTCGCCGGGATCGGGGTCGCGGTGCTCGCCGCGTTGGCCCTGGCGTTGCTGCGCACGGTCCACCTGGCGAAACGACGCCCGGAGACCGCCAAGCTCCTGGGCATCCTGGCCGACCTGACGAGTTTCTGGCCCCGCGAGGCCCATCCGACCGTGCCGCCCTGCTACGCGCTGAAGGTCATCCCCGAGCTGGCGGACCGGGTGGTCCACCACCTCAAGGACCCCGGGGTCCGGGTGGTCATCACCGGGCACAGCCAGGGCAGCCTGTTGGCGGCGGTCACCGCGGCACGGCTCGCGCAGTCCCTGCCCGACGCGGACCGGCACCGGGTCGGTCTGGTGACGCACGGCTCCCAGTTGCAGTGGATCTACGCGAGGGCGTTCCCCTCGGTGGTGCCGCTGTCCTCCCTCGCGGAGCTGTCCGGTGCGCTCCGGGGTCGGTGGCGTTCGCTCTGCCGGGGGACGGATCCGCTGGGCGGTCCGGTGACCACCTGGAACCGGCAGGTCTACGAGGGGACGCTGATCGGCGTCGGGTTCCGCGCCGACGGCTCGGTCGGACCGCTGCCCGCCGCGACGCGGAGTCCGAACGGCGCTCTCGTCCTCGGCGGCGACCACTGGCTTCCCGACCCGATGCGCGGACCGTTCACGGGCCGTCGGTGGAGCCCGGGGGTCCTCTCGCACTACGACTACCCGGTCGATCCCGAGTGGGACCGCGCGGTGGCCATCGCCGCCGGTCTCGAGCTGCCCCCGAGGGACACCCCCACGACGGGCAGCCTGCTCAGCGCACTGGGCGTGGGGTCCGACGGTGCCGCCGCCGGCCAGTCCGCCCCGCCGGGAGCGGCGGACCCGATCGACGGTGGCGGTGGCGGCGGGGTCGACCCGGAGGGGCGAGGTCGTCCACCGGGACGGCCGTCGAAGACGTCGTTATCCGCTTCCGTTCCCCCACCCACCGAGGTCCCCCGGGGCCGGAGCACTCCCTGGGAGCGCGCGGCGGAGTTACCGGTGAAGGGCGGCTGACCGGCCCGGCGGCCGTTGGTGGACGCCGGAGCCCGCGGACGACGAACGGCCAGGAACCCCGGCGGAACCGGAGGCGGGCACGGCAGTCAGGCTTCCGCGGCTCCGCTGGCCTGGCTGCCGGTGTGCGGGGAGGCTCCGTCGGGCCCTGGACCTCGTGGTGGGGTGCCCCCGGCGCCCCTGACCCGCCCGGACGGGGACCTCGCGGGGGTCGGCCGTGCCCGGGCGACGGCGAGGTCGGCGCTCCCAGTCCCGGGGCCACCCCGCCGTCCCGTCGTGGGGCCGCGCCCGAGGACGGGCGCGGATCCGGCCCGCCACCGGCGGACGCGGGTCGCCGGCGTGTGGCACCGCGACGGGCGTGGCGCCCTCCAACCCGGAGGCGACCAGGTCCGCTCAGTCCCCCGCACCACCAGCGGAACCGTCGCCAGGTCCGTCGGTGCTCGCACCGCCGTCGGAGGCACCGTCCGCGCCGTCGTCCCGGGTCGTCGCGGAGCGCCCCCGCCGTCCCCCTCCGCCCTGCCCGGAGGCAGGGCCGGCCGAGGTGTCGGCGGGCACCGCCCCGGCGGTCGCGGCGGCCTCCGCCCGTTCCCGCCTCGCCAACGTGGAGTTCCGGTAGCCGTAGACGAAGTAGATCAGTGCGCCCAGGGCCATCCAGATCGAGAACCGCACCCAGGTCAGGGCGGTCAGGTTGAACATCAGCCAGACGCAGGCGAGGATCGCCAGGATCGGGATCAACGGGACCAGCGGGACCCGGAACCCCCGCTTGAGGTCCGGGCGGGTGCGCCGCAGGACGATGACACCGGCGGAGACCAGGACGAAGGCGAACAGGGTTCCGACGTTCACCATCTCCTCCAGCGCGTGCGCCGGGAGGAAACCGGCGACGAGGGCCACCACCCCACCGACCAGGAGGGTGGCGCGCACCGGCGTGCCGTGCTTGCCCGTCGGCGCCAACCGCCGGGGCACCAGTCCGTCCCGGGACATCGCGAAGAGAACCCGGATCTGGCCCATCATGAGCACCATCACCACGGTGGTCAGGCCGGCCAGGGCACCGACGGAGATCACCCCGGCGGCCCAGTCCACCCCGTTCGCGGCGAACGCGGTCGCCAGGGTCGCGTCCTGCCCACCAGGTGAGGTGGCGAGTTCCTGGTAGCTCTGCATCCCGGTCAGCACGAGGGCCACCAGCACGTAGAGGACGGTCACGATCAGCAGGGAACCGAGGATTCCCCGGGGCAGGTCGCGCTGCGGGTTCCTGGTCTCCTCGGCGGTCGTGGCCACCACGTCGAAACCGATGAAGGCGAAGAACACCAGCGACGCCGCGGCCAGCAGACCGAACACCCCGTAGGTGCTGGTCTCCACGCCGAACACCAACGACAACAACGACTGGTCGAGCCCGGAACCGCCGCCCTCGACGCTGCCCTGGGCGGGCGGGATGAACGGCGAGTAGTTCTCGGCCCGCACGTAGGCGAAGCCCACGATGATCACCAGCAGCACGACGGCGACCTTGATCGCGGTGATGACCTGGCTGACCCGGGAGGAGAGCTTGGTGCCCAGCGCCAGCAGGGTCGTCAGCACGGCGATGAGCAGGACGGCGCCCCAGTCGAAGTCGAGCGCCCCCAGGGTGACGGTGGTGGGCACGTCGAGGCCCACCAGCGCCAGCCCCTCGCGCAGGTAGTCCGACCACCCCTTGCTGACCACCGCCGAGGCCAGGGCGAACTCGAGGATCAGATCCCACCCGATGATCCAGGCGAGGAACTCACCGAAGGTCGCGTAGGAGAAGGTGTAGGCCGACCCGGCGACCGGCAGGGTCGAGGCGAACTCGGCGTAGCACAGTGCGGCAAGACCGCAGGCGATGGCGGCCAGGACGAACGACAACGAGACGGAGGGGCCGGCCACGTTGCCGGCGGTCCTGGCCGCCAACGTGAAGATCCCCGCCCCGATGACGACCGCGACACCGAACACCGTCAGGTCCCAGGCGGTGAGGTCCCTGCGGAGCCGCGTGCCGGGCTCGTCCGTCTCGGCGATGGACTGTTCCACGCTCTTGGTTCGCATCAGCCCGTTGCGGGCCATGTCGTCCGCCTCACTTCCTTCCCCGGAGTTCGTTCCCCCGAGGTCCCACCGTGGGAAAGTCACCGAAACGATAGTCCTCGCGGCGCTGAAGTCCACCCTGTTTGACGTGGGCCACACCGACGTTGAGGACGGAGGCTTCCACGCGCCGGGGTTCCGACCACCCCTCGCGGGTCCTCCGACGCCGCGACCAGCGACGCCGGGGCGGAGGAGGGCAGCGGCCGTACCGGCCACCCGGCGGGACACCGACCGCGCCGACCACGCACGACCGGCCGCCCGGTCCGCTCACCCCCGGTCGAGATCGGGTTCGAGGTAGACGAGGCGGGCGACGGGGACGGCGGCGCGGAGCCGGCCCTCCGCGGCGTCGATGGCGGCGGCCACCTCACGGGTGGACAGCGACGCCGTCACCGCGATCTTCGCGGCGACCAGCAGCTCCTCCGGCCCCAGGTACTCGGTGCGCAGGTGGATGACCCGGGGCACCCGGTCCCCGACGAGCGATTCCCGGATACGTCGCACCTCCTCGGCGCTCGCCCCCTCGCCCACCAGCAGGCTCTTCGTCTCGATGATCAGGGTGACCGCGATGAACCCGAGCAGCACGCCGATGGCGAGGGTGGCCGCACCGTCCCACACCGGATCACCGGTCAGCACCGTGAGACCGATGCCGCCCAGGGCGAGCACCAGCCCGACGAGCGCGCCGCTGTCCTCCAACAGCACGATCGGGAGTTCGGGTTCCTTGGCCTGCCGGATGAACCGCCACCAGCTCCGGTGCCCCCGGGACGCCCGCGCGTTGCGCACCGCCGTGCGCAGGCTGAAGGATTCCAGCCCGATGCCCACGAGCAGGATCACCACGGCGACCAGGGGAGAGGTGAGGGTCTCCGCACCGAACACCTTGCGCACGCCCTCGTAGAGGGCGAACACGGAGCCGAGGGAGAAGAGCAGCATGGCCACCACGAAGGCGTAGAAGTAGCGGTCACGTCCGTAACCGAAGGGGTGTTCGGGCGTCGCCCGCCGCCGCGAGGTCCGCTTCCCCACCAACAACAGGCCCTGGTTCGAGGTGTCGGCCACCGAGTGCACGCTCTCGGCGAGCATCGCCGACGATCCCGTGACGAGGAACCCGACGAACTTCGCGGCCGCGAGCCCCAGATTCGCGGCCAGCGCGGCCAGTACCGCCCTGGTGCTCCCCTCCTCTGCCACGCCCCGCCCTCCCGTGGTCGGACCCCCGGGTCAGCACGTGGTCGGGGGTGGAAACGCCGGAGCCGGGGGCCGGTGCCAACACCCCGCCCGCGACGCGCTGGTCACGCTAGTGAGGGCACGGGCCCCCGGCTGGGCGGCACGAGCCCCGCCGCACCCGCACCACCCAGCCGGGGGACGGGCCAGCGGGACGCACCGGTGCCGCCCGGCCCCCCGGGCGGGGCGAGGTGGCCCGTGGGGTGGGGCATGTCGGCCGGACCAGCGGAGCGGTCGCGCGCCCTCGGAGGTCAGTCGAGCGGCGCCGTCGCGTGGAAGAGCTGGGTGCGCGCCCCGGCCACCGGTCGCACCCGCACCGGAGGGTCCTCCGCCGGGAGCCACACCGACTGCCCTCGGCGGACCTCGAGCTCACCGTGCTCCGGGCTGACGAGGGTGACCTGGCCGTCGGTGCACAGGAGCAGCTGGGGGGTGGCGCCGGCCAGGGCGACCGGGGACACCTCGTCGGCCTCCCAGTCGATGCGCGACAGCTGGAACTCCTCGGCCGGGGTCCGGTAGACGGTCAGGTGCTGGCCCTCCTGGTCCCCGGTCAACACCGGCATCGGCCCGTGGGCGAAGTCCAGCACCCGCATGAGCTCCGGTACGTCCACGTGCTTGGGGGTCAGCCCGCCACGCAGGACGTTGTCGGAGTTCGCCATGATCTCCACGCCGGTGCCCAGGAGGTAGCTGTGCAGGTTCCCCGCCGGGAGGTAGATGGCCTCCCCGGGCTGGAGGACGACGCGGTTGAGCAGCAGGGCCGCCAGGACCCCCGCGTCCCCCGGGTAGGCCTCCCCCAACTCCAGCACCGTCCGGCACTCCTGGCCGAACGCGCCCCGTTCCCGCAGGTGCCGGACGCAGCCCTCCAGCACGGGCGGGAGCAGCACGTCCAGGGCGCGCTGCGGCAGGGTGATGAGGGTGGTGAACAGCGCCCGGAGCCCACCTGGTCCGGGTTCGGCGGCCAGCAAGCCCGTGTAGGGCCGCAGGGTCGGCACGTCGAGTGCGTCGAGGAGCTCCAGGGTCACCCGGGCGTCCCGGAACCCAGCCAGGGCGTGGAACTCGGTGAGCGCGCAGACCAGCTCGGGCTTGTGGCTGCTGTCGCGGTAGTTGCGGGTCGGGGCCAGCAGGGGAACGCCGGCGGCCTCCTCCCGTTGGAAGCCCTCCTCGGCCTGCTCGGCGGAGGGATGGGCCTGGAGGCTGAGCGGTTCCTCGGCGGCGAGCACCTTCATCAGGAAGGGGAGCCGCGGCCCCCACCGGTCGGCGCACTTGGTGCCGAGCTGCCCGACCGGATCGGCGTGGAGGAGCTCGGTGAGAGCGGCTTCGGTTCCGTCCGGTCGCACCAGGACGGAGGAGTCGGAGGGGTGGGCGCCGAGCCACAGTTCGGCCTCGGGGTGCGGCGCCGGGATCGGTCGACCGAGCAGTTCCGAGATCGCGGTACGGGAGCCCCAGGCGTAGGGGCGCACCGGATTGCGCAGCAGGTCCACTGTCGTCTCTCGTTCGCTTGTCCGCTGGTCTCAAGCCGGGCTGGCGGTGGTCGCCGCCCGGACGGTCACACGCCGGACGGCCGCGGCTCGGCCGAGCCGCCCATCGCCCCGGTGGTCAGACCGAGGTAGACGGCGGCGGTGTCCAGTCGGCACGCGAGGGACAACGCGCCGGTCACCGGGTCGCCCTGTGACTCCTCACCCGGAACGAGGAGGTCCGCGGAGGGCAGGCGGTCGGTCGCCCTCCGGAGCACGAGGTCCGCCTCGCGGTGGTCGGCGCGGGGTGGACCGGGCGGCGTGGCGGGGCCGGCGGGCACGCTGAGCAGCAGTACCCGCACCCGCTGCCCGGACAGGTCGTCCGGATCGGCGAAGATGTCCCCGTCCGAGCCCTGGGCGACGGCGGTCCTGAACAACGCGGAACGCCGTTCGGCCTGCTGGTAGCCGGTGGCGTCGGCGGCCACCCCGGCGAACCCGGCCAGCGCGCCGGCGCCGTGCCCGGCCACGGCGACGGCGACCGGGTCGACGCCCCAGAGCAGCGGCACGCGTTCCCCGAGCCGGAGCGCCAGTGACTTGGCCGGGTTGACGAAGGACTCGTGGGAGGGGTGGTCGCGCTCCGCCGCGTGGTCCAGCTGGTCGGCCAGGCCGTCGAGGTCCACGCGGAGCAGCCCGAGCGCGTCGGCGACCGCGAGGGTGAGCGCGACGGCGGCGGCGAGGCCCAACCCCGGCGGCACCGGGACCCGGGTGGGGAGCAGGATCGCCTGTCCGCCGGCCGCCGCGGCGGCGACCGGACCGTCGGCTGGGCCGGCGACGACCACCCGCGCCCCCCGGCGGCCCGCGCGGTACACGCCCTCCGCCAGGGCGGGTTCGTCCACCATGTCGTCGACGTGGACGACGACGACGTCGAGCGGACCGACCCACTGCGGGACGTCGAGGGAGGTCACCACCGGGACCGGGCACTCCGGTCCGAGCAGCGCGGTCACCAGCGGTGCCGCGTCCGCACCGGCGGCGCTCCTGGCGAGCAGGACCAGTGCCCTGGGGCGTTCGGTGACGTGGCGAGCCAGCCCGGCCTCGGCGGCGGCCCCCGCGGTGGACCGCACCTGGGCACCCGGCGTGGCGGCGGCCCGGAGCAGACCGGCGGTGTCGGCCTGCTGAAGCCACGCCGGATCGTCGAGCAGGGTGTCGTCGAGCACCGGGATCACCTGCTCGCCGAATCCCCACCGGTCGGAGCGCCGGTCCCGCTTCCCCGCGCCTCGCCCGGGCCGCCCTCGGCCTCGTCCAGCAGCAGCACCGGGATGCCGTCACGGACGGGGAACCGCCGGGCGCACAGGGTGCAGGTCAGGTAGTCGGCGTCGGGGTCGGACGGCGTACCGGTCCGCAGGGGGCCGTGCTCGTCGCACGGGCACGCGAGCACGTCCAGCAGACGGGGGTTCAGATCAACGGCCACGGTTCCTCCTCTTCACCGGGAGTCGCAAGGCCGGCACGCCGCCCTCTGACTCGTCGTCGACGTCAGCCTCGGACGATCGCGAGCACGTCGTCGCGCAGTCCCGCGACGGTCGCCTCGTCCGGCCCCTCGATGTTCAACCTCAACAGCGGCTCGGTGTTCGACGGGCGCAGATTGAACCACGCGCCGCCGGGCAGCGAGACGGTCAGGCCGTCCAGCTCGTCGAGGACCACCTCGGGGCGGTTCTCGTAGGCGGAACGGACGGCGGCGAGCCGCTCGGCCGGCTCGTCCACCGTCGAGTTGATCTCCCCGGACGCCTGGTAGCGCTGGTAGGCGGCGGTCAACTCGGACAGGGGCCGGTCCTGCTCACCCAACGCGGCGAGCACGTGCAGCGCGGCCAGCATTCCGGTGTCCGCCCGCCAGAAGTCGCGGAAGTAGTAGTGGGCCGAGTGCTCCCCGCCGAAGATCGCGCCCGTCTGGGCCATCGTCTGCTTGATGAACGAATGGCCGACCCGGGTCCGCACGGGCTTGCCGCCGTGTTCGGCGACGATCTCGGGAACCCCGCGGGAGGTGATCAGGTTGTGGATCACCGTGGCGCCCGGTTCCTTGGCCAGTTCGCGCACCGCCACCAGGGCGGTGATCGCGCTCGGGGACACCGCCTCGCCCCGCTCGTCCACCACGAAGCAGCGGTCGGCGTCGCCGTCGAAGGCGAGCCCGGCGTCGGCCCCCGCCGCGCGGACCCGCTCCTGGAGGTCGACCAGGTTCTTCGGGTCGAGCGGGTTGGCCTCGTGGTTCGGGAAGTTGCCGTCGAGCTCGAAGTACAGCGGGACGATCTCGATGGGCAGCCCCTCGAAGACGCTGGGGACGGTGTGGCCGCCCATGCCGTTCCCGGCGTCCACCACGACCCGGAGCGGCCGGGAGCCGGAGAGGTCCACCAGCTCGCGCAGGTAGCCGGCGTAGTCCGAGAGGAGGTCCCGCTGCCGGACGGCGCCCTGCCTGCCCACGAAGCCCGGCACGCCGTTGGCGACCATCTCGCGGATCTCGGCGAGGCCGCTGTCCTGCCCCACCGGGGCCGCGCCCGCCCGGCACAGCTTGATGCCGTTGTAGGCGGCGGGGTTGTGGCTCGCGGTGAACATGGCTCCGGGCAGGTCGAGCGTGCCGGAGGCGAAGTACAGCATGTCGGTGCTGGCCAGGCCGATGTTCACCACGTCGATCCCCTGGCCGGTGACTCCCTCGGCGAACGCCGCCGCGAGCCCGGGCGAGGACTCCCGCATGTCGTGGCCCACGACGATCTCCGGGCCGCCGACCAGCCGCGCGAACGCCGCGCCGATGTCCCGCACCACTTCCGCGTCGAGTTGTTCACCAACCAGACCGCGGATGTCGTAGGCCTTCACGATGTCGGACAGGTCGCGCACGCCGCCTCCCTCACTGCGGGCCGTCCCCGATCTCGCCGACCCTGGCACCCGAAGGGTACCGGCGCGGAGCGGGCACCAGAACGGGTCGGTGGGCAAAGCCTCCGGTCAGCCCTCCCCCTCCACGACATCCGGATCAAGACCGAGGTAACTGGCCACCTGCTCGACCAGGACGTCGTGCACGAGGTCGGAGAGGTCGGCTCCGTCCCGCGCCCTGGCCTCCAGCGGCCGGCGGTAGAGCACGACCCTGGCCCTGGTGGGTACGCCCCGCCGGTCGACACCGGCCGGCACCAGCCTCGCCAGCGGGATCTCACCGTCACCGACGACGTCGCCCTGGTCGCCGTCCGGCCGGAAACCGGCCCGCAGCTCGGGGACGTCGTCCACGGCGACGTCGAGCTGGGTCAGCTCCGCCCGCCACCGCTGTTCGATGGGCTCCAGCGCCTCCAACACGAGGGCGTCGAACCGCTCCGCCCGGCTGCGCGCCGCCGGCATCGACGGCGGGTACAGCGTGCCCCGCAGGCCACGCCCTCGCCGATCACGTCGGCAGCGAGTTCGCCTCTGGTATCCGCGCGCCACCGCCACAGGGCCAAGGGTACGGGACCAGCCAGCCCTCCCGGTCCGCCGTCACCGGACCGGCTGCCCAGGAGCACCCAGCGGCGGACCGGCGGAACCGGAGCGTGACCGGCGGGGAATGGATCACGAAAGCGTGTCATCCGCGTGGCTGCTACTCGCCAAGGCGGACAGGCGCTATCGTCCCCGCTGTGCGGAGCGTGAGACGGTGCTCGCGAACCGGGTGTACCAACCCGGCTGTCGCCACGCTCACCTACGCGTACGCGGACTCCACCGCAGTTGTCGGGCCCCTGGCCACCTATGCCGAGCCACACAGCTACGACTTGTGCGAAGCGCACGCGATGAGGTTGACGGCACCCAAGGGATGGGACGTAGTCCGGTACGAGGGCGAGTTCGCCCTGTCCCAACCGTCGGTCGACGATCTGACGGCGCTCGCGGAGGCAGTCCGCGAGGCCGGTCGCGTCGACAGGCAGGCAGAGGTGCCCGAGGAGTCGGTGACCAGCCCTGGTCGGCCACACCTGCGAGTACTCCGGAATCCCCATGACGACTGAGGCGGGGTCCGGTCACCGGACCGGAACGGCGGGCCGACCCGCCCGGGACGACCGACGTGTCCAAGATCACTTCGGGGCCGCGGTGGGGGCGTCCTGACCGGGTTCCGACTACGCAGCGCAGCCGCTGGGGGCCCATGGCCAGGACGCCGGTCCGGTCCCCGCGCCACCACACGGGCGCGGGAACGACGGAGCCCCCCGGCGCGCCGAGGGGCTCCGCACACGCGGCGTCAGACCGCGCGTTTCTTGAGCTTGCGTCGCTCACGTTCGGACAGTCCGCCCCAGATGCCGAAACGTTCGTCGTGCGCCAGCGCGTACTCGAGGCACTCGGAGCGCACCTCGCAGCCGGAGCAGATCCGTTTCGCCTCCCGGGTTGACCCCCCCTTCTCTGGGAAGAACGCTTCCGGATCGGTCTGCGCGCAGAGTGCGCGCTCCTGCCAGTCCTGTTCTTCCTCTCCCGTATCGAACAAACCGGTCAGCACGTCCAACTCCCCAAGCTGGACGGTCCCCCGCTCTGTCTCACGGTCCAGTTCGAATTCCCGCACGTCCGCCTCCTCGCCTTCCGCACTCCCCGGTTGGCGGACGCCACCCGTCGGCCCCCTCGGTCGACGAATGACACCGATGTGATTACACCTGTGTAACCGCTAGGGGTCAAGCGATAGTCAGCCGAACGAGTTACCAGCGCACGGGGTTCCCGAAGCCGGGTGCGGAGCGCGGAACTCGCTAGGCCATCAGGAGGTTTCCCGGAAACCCACGGACAGCCGCTTGACACCGGCGCGCCGCGAAAGGCCCACCGATCGGGCGGTGGCGGCGGGCCGGGTGGGAGCGGCGTCGCTCCCACCTGTCGTCCCGGGGAGGTGCGGGACACTGGCCCCGTGACGAGTTCTCCCGTTCGCCTCAGCCCGCTCTTCCTCGCCATCCTCGCGGCGACCGCGGCCGGCGGCGCGCTGACCTTCGTCGACGCCTCCGCGGCCGCCACCGCCGGGGTCGTGCTCGTCGTCCTCGGTGGTTGGGCGGTCTCCCTCTGCCTCCACGAGTTCGGTCACGCCGCCGTCGCCTACCGGGGCGGGGACCTGTCGGTCAGGGACAAGGGGTACCTGACGCTCGACCCCCGGCGGTACACCGACCCGGTCCTGAGCCTGTTCCTGCCGATCCTGCTGCTGATGGCGGGCGGCATCCCGCTGCCGGGCGGGGCGGTCTGGATCAACCGGCACGCGCTCCGCTCCCGCGCCGTGGAGAGCGGGGTCTCCCTGGCCGGTCCGCTGACCAACCTCGCCCTGGGCGGGCTGCTCGTCGCCGCCGTGTCCCTCACCCAGCCGCCGCTCACCTTGGCCGCCGCGCTGTCCTACCTGGCCTACGTCCAGATCATCGCCTTCGTGTTGAACATCCTCCCGGTTCCGGGGCTGGACGGGTACGGTGCGCTGGAGCCCCACCTCTCCGCCAAGTGGCGGCACTACGGGTCGGTGGCCCGGCCCTGGGCCCCGTTGGCGCTCTTCGCCGTGCTGCTGGGGTTGCCCCAGATCGGCTTCCCCTACCTGACCGACGGGTTGTTCACCCTCACCTCCGAACTGTTCCGGCTGATCGGCGGCGACTCCCTGCTGGCCGCCTGGGGCGGGTCGGAGTTCCGGTTCTGGCGGTGATCCCGGCCCCCTGGCTCCCGCCCCCCGTGCGGCACGCCGGAGCCGCTTCCGGCGGCTGCCGGAAGCGGCCGTGATCGGGAGGATGCGAGGATGACGCCTCGTGAGAATCGTGGTGCTGGTCGGGGGAGTCGGAGGCGCTCGCTTCCTCCTCGGAGTCAAGGCAGCGCTCGGACTGCCGGCGGTCGGCGAACCGACCCCGGCCTCCGGCGGCGACGCGGCGGAACACCAGGTGACGGCGGTGGTCAACACCGGTGACGACACCTGGATGCACGGCCTGCGCATCTGTCCGGACCTCGACACCTGCATGTACACCCTCGGCGGCGGCATCGACGAGGAGCGGGGGTGGGGCCGCGCCGGGGAGAGCTGGGCGGTGAAGGAGGAACTCGCCGCCTACGGCGCGCCGCCGGACTGGTTCGGCCTCGGCGACCGGGACATCGCGACCCACCTGGTGCGCAGCCGCATGCTCCGCGCGGGCTACCCCCTCTCCGCCGTCACGGAGGCGCTGTGCGACCGGTGGCGGCCGGGGGTCCGCCTCCTGCCCGCGTCCGACGACCGGGTCGAGACCCACGTCTCGGTGGACGACCCCGAGTCCGGGGAACGCCGTGCGATCCACTTCCAGGAGTGGTGGGTCCGGCACCGGGCGGGGCTGCCCGCGCACTGGATCGGACAGGTCGGGGCCGAGACCGCGACCCCGGCGCCCGGCGTCGTGGCCGCCCTGGAGGAGGCGGACATCGTGCTGGTGGCGCCGTCCAACCCGGTCGTCAGCATCGGTTCGATCCTCGCCGTCGACGGCGTTCGAGAAGCCCTGCGCTCCACCCCCGCCCCGGTGGTCGGGGTGTCGCCGATCATCGCCGGGAAACCGCTCCGGGGCATGGCCGACGCCTGTCTCCGGGCCATCGGCGTCCCCTCGACGGCCGAGGGGGTGGGCCAGCACTACGGTGGGCGGGGCCGGGGCGGCTCCGGCCTGCTCGACGGGTGGCTCGTGCACACCGGGGACACCGCCGTCGTTCCCGGCGCGACGGTGCGCTCCGTTCCCCTGCTCATGTCCGACGTGGCGGCCACCTCGGCGATGGTGGAAGCCGCCTTCGAACTGGCCGAGGTAACCCGATGAGCACGACGTCCACCCCCCGCGGCGACGGGGCCCCGGCCTCGCGGGAGGCCGGCAGGGCGGACGACCGCCCCGCCACCCCGACCGCTCGGGAGGGCGACCACGCGGCGGCACGCCTCGAACTGATCCCGGTTCCGGGGATTCCCGAGGTCCAGCCCGGCGCCGACCTGGCCGAGCTGGTCGCCGGGTCCGCCCCCTGGCTGCGGGACCACGACGTCGTCGTGGTCACCAGCAAGATCGTGTCGAAGGCCGAGGGAAGGCTGGTGGCCGTTCCCCCGGACCCGGAGGCCCGGGAGGCCGCCCGGCGGCGGCTGGTCGCCCAGGAGGCGGTGTCGGTGGTCGCGCGGTTCCGGAACAGCCTCATCACGGAGAACCGGTTGGGCATCGTGCAGGCCGCCTCCGGCGTCGACGCGTCCAACGTCGCCACCAACCAGGTCGCACTGCTGCCGGAGGACCCGGACGCCAGCGCCGCGCGGCTCAGGGCGGGCGTCCGCGACCGGCTGGGCGTCGAGGTGGCGGTCGTGGTGACCGACACGATGGGTCGTGCCTGGCGGAACGGGCAGACCGACGCGGCGATCGGCGCCGCCGGGCTGCCGGTGCTCCACGGCTACGCCGGGCGGGTCGACCAGCACGGCAACGAACTCGCGGTGACCTCCGTGGCGCTGGCCGACGAGATCGCCGCCGCCGCCGACCTGGTCAAGGGCAAACTGGGCGGGGTTCCGGTCGCCGTGGTGCGCGGGCTGCGACTGGTTGACGACGGGTCCACGGCACGCGCCTTGGTACGACCGGTGGAGCAGGACCTGTTCCGCATGGGGACCGCCGAGGCGGTGGCGCGCGGCCGCGCCGAGGCCGTCCTGCTGCGGCGGTCGGTGCGCGAGTTCGCGGACGAGCCGGTGAACCCGGACGCCGTCCGCCGTGCGGTGGGAGCCGCGCTGACGGCCCCCGCGCCCCACCACAGCCACCCCGTCCGGTTCGTGTGGCTCCGCGACCCGGCGCGGCGGCGGGCGCTGCTGGCCGCCATGCGGCGAGCGTGGTTGGCCGACCTCGCCGGCGACGGCCTGACGGCCGAGCGCGCGGAACGGCGGGTGCGCCGGGGCGACCTGCTCCACCGCGCTCCTGAGCTCGTCCTGCCCTTCCTCCTCCGGGACGCGGCGCACGACTACCCCGACCCGCGGCGCCGGGAGGCGGAACGGTCGATGTTCACCGTCGCCGGCGGCGCCGCCGTGCAGGGCCTGCTCGTCGCGCTCGCCGCCGAGGACCTCGGCTCCTGCTGGGTGTCGTCGACCCTGTTCTGCCCGGAGGTGGTGCGGGACGTGCTCGGGCTTCCCGAGCGCTGGGAACCGCTGGGCACCGTGGCGGTGGGGCACCCGGCCCAGCCCGCCGGGGGACCCCGCCCGCCGGCGGCCCTCGACGAGGGCCTGGTGGAGCTGTGAACGCGCCCGGGCCGGGCCTCCACGCCGCCGCCGTCCGGTGCCTGTCCTCGTGGCGGACGGCGGACCCCGGGCAGGAGGCGCTGCGCCAGGCCTTCCTGGGTTTCCTCGCCGCCAGGGCGGACGCGTGCCACCGGTCCTGCGAACCCGGCCACCTCACGGCCTCCGCGTTGGTCCTGGACTCGACGGGGGAACGCACCCTGCTGACGCTGCACCCCCGGGTCGGGCGGTGGCTCCAGCTCGGCGGGCACTGCGAACCGGAGGACGCCGACCTGGTGTCGGCCGCGTTGCGGGAGGCCACCGAGGAGTCCGGCATCAGCGGCCTGCGCATCGACCCGCGTCCCCTGCACCTCGACGTCCACGAGGTGACCTGTTCGCTGGGCGTGCCGACCCGCCACTTCGACGTCCGCTTCCTGGTGCGCGCCCCGGTCGCGGCGAGGGAGGTGCTCAGCGCGGAGTCGCTCGACCTGCGCTGGTTCCCGCTGTCGGCGTTGCCGGCGGACGTGGACTCCGTGCCCACCATGGTCGGCCTGGCGGTGGCCAGGGCGGCGGGTGCGGCCGACGCCGGCTCAGCAGGCCCGGTAGTCCCGGGGTGACAGCCTCGGCCCCCTCCGGGGGGCACGGGAGGCCACCGCCGTCAGGTACCGGACGGCGCGGTGCCGTTGGCCGGCGTAGGGAGCGAGCAACGCGAGCATGCCCTCGTCGTCCACCCGCCGGCCGAGCAGCGCCCACCCGACGGTGTGGGACAGGTGGTAGTCCCCGACGCTCACCGCGTCGGGGTCCCCCCAGGCCCGCTGGGCCACCTCGGCCGCCGTCCACTCCCCGACGCCGGGCACCATGCGGAGCAGGGCCCGCCCCTCCTCGCCGCCGAGCGCGACCGCGCGCTCCAGGCGGGACGCGACCCCCGCGACCGCCAGCAGCGTGCGCCGGCGTGCTCCGTCCACCCCGCACTGGTGCCACTGCCAGTCGGTGATCGAACGCAGCCGGGCAGGGCCCGGCGGGACCCGCAGGTCCACCCCGTCGGGGCCGGGTGCGCGCCCGCCGAAACGCCGGGCCAGCTCACGCCAGGAGCGCCACGCCTCCGTGCTGGTGACCTTCTGCTCGAGGACGGCGGCCAGCAGCACGTCCCACACGCGGCCCGTGGCGCACAGCCGCAGGCCCGGCAGGGTCCGGCGCGCGAGGGCGACCACCGGGTGGTGCGCGACGAACCCCCCGTCGTCGTCCCCGGCGCCGCACAACGCCGGGAGCCCCTCGACCAACTGGGCCGCCCCGGGGCCCCAGGCGGTGGCCAGGACGGTGCCCCGCCGCTGCCGCAACGCCAGGGTGCCGGGGCCCTCGTCGGTGTTGGTCGCCCACCAGTAGGCGTCGCCGAGGGTGCGGAGGCACGGGTCGCCGCTCCCCCGCCGGAGTGGCCCGAACAGCGCCGCCAGGTCGACCGGGCGGTTCGGCGTCCAGGACCGGGTCAGGGGCGCCGCGGGGTGAGCCGAGTGAGGTGGCAACGCCCCGCGCGGCCGGGTCCCGGCGGGTTCCCGGCTCACACGTCCGCCGAGAACCGGATGCCGTTGGAGGGCAGCTCGACTCCGGGCCACACCCGGGCGCCGCCGACCAGTTCGCAGTTCTCGCCGATGACCGCGTCGTCGCCGATCACGGAGTCCTCCACGACCGCTCCGGCCCCGATCACGGCGCGCGCGCCGACGACGCACCGCCGGACCTCGGCTCCCTTGCCGACGACGGCGCCGGAGAACAGCACGGACCCCTCGACGGTGGCGCCGGAACCCACCTCGGCCTCCTCGCCCACGGCGGTGCCGCCGTGCACCTTGGCGTCATCGGCGACCCGGGCGCCGGCGAGCACGATGGCGGGGCCGGCGGGGCGGGGAAGCGCTGGTGAGTGCACGACACCCCGGACCAGGTCCGCGGAGCCCCGGACGAACGCGGCGGGCGTGCCGAGGTCGAGCCAGTAGGAGGTGTCGACGTGGCCCTGGAGCCGGGCTCCGGACTCGAGCAGGCCGGGGAAGGTCTCCCGTTCGACCGACACCGGTCGCCCGGCCGGGATCTCGTCGACGACCTCGCGGCGGAAGACGTAGCAGCCGGCGTTGATCTGGTCGGTCGGCGGGTCGTCGGTCTTCTCCAGGAAGGCGAGTACCCGCCCCGTCTCGTCGGTCGGGACGCTGCCGAACCGCCGCGGGTCCTTCACCCGGACCAGGTGCAGGGTGGCGTGCGCACCCGAGGCGCGGTGCGTGTCGACGACGGCGGCCGGGTCCACCCCGGAGAGGATGTCCCCGTTGAACACCATCACGTCCCTGGCGCTGAGGCCGTCCGCCGCGTTGCGGATCGCGCCCGCGGTGTCCAGCGGACGGTCCTCCACGACGTAACGCAGGTCGAGCCCGAGGGCCGATCCGTCACCGAAGTGCCGCTCGAACACCTCCGCCTTGTAGGAGGTGCCCAGCACCACCCTCGTCACCCCGGCCGCCCGGATCCGGCAGAGCAGGTGCGTGAGGAACGGCACGCCGGCGGTCGGCAGCATGGGCTTGGGTGCGGAGAGGGTCAGGGGCCGCAACCGGGTACCCTTGCCCCCGACCAGCACGACGGCGTCGACGTCGCGCAGTGCTCGTCGCGATCCGGACTCAGTCGCCGGTGGCTCGGCTGGACTCACCGACATGCGACGCTCCTCCTGATCTATCGAAACCACGTCGGAGGGCCTACTCTGGCATGAGCGACCAAGCGCGCGGGCAGTGGACCCACCGAGGCGCCGCGGTCACCCACCGCGAGTAGGTCTCCAGCCGCCCACCGAACACCGCTCGCGTCGGCCCCCGCGGCTCCGCGGCAACGTCAGGAGAGGTCATCGATGGACCCCCGAAACCGTGCTGACGAGGCCCTGGCGCGTGCCAGGGCGCGCGGCTCCTTCGTCGTGACCCCCGATGACGCCACCTCACCGATGGACGCCGCGAGCACCGTGCAGATCCCCCGCCGGGTGGTCTCGGCGGCGGATCCGGGCAGGAAACTCGCCGACGCGGAGAGCACCGTGGTCCTCCGCCCCGACCAGCGCCCGTCCCCCGGCCATCCCGGGATGGGTCAACACCCGCATCACGGTCAGCCGGGCCCGGGCGGCCCCGGGCGGCCGCAGCCGCCCGGGCAGCAGGCCGGGGGACACGGCATGACGGCACCCCAGCAGCGCCCCCCGCACCAGCCCCCGCCGCAGGGCGCCCCCGCGCCCGGTGGTCAGCAGGCCCCGCAGCCCGGGCCGGGCACGGGCGGGCACCAGCAGGCCGAGAGCACCACCCCGCCCTGGCACAACCAGCAGTTCTAGGCGTTCCCCCGCACCTGCGGCCGACGCGCGGTGGACGCGTCAGGCCGGTCCCTGGCGGAGGTGTGCACCGGCGGTTCCCGGTTCCCCGTCCTCGCGGCCCGGGGCGGTGCCCCTCCCCGGCCGTGACGAACCGGCGGGACCATCCCGTTCGCGGTGCTCCTCCCCGACCCGGGCGGCCGAACCTCGGGTCGGGCACTCCCTCTCGGTGGCCGGTCGTGGACAGGCCTCCCCGGCGGGGCGGGGCCCGTGCCGTTCGAGATGGGTCGCGCCGTTCCCGGCGGGGCCTGGCCCCGCACACCCCGTCGGGGCCCGGGGGCACGACAGCGTTGGCCGGCTCGGGCATACCGCGAACGCCGCCGACCTCCCCGTCGTCCCGGCCCGACCTCCCCGTCAGCCCTCCGGCCGGCGGGTGCCCCGCAGCTCCCAGCGGTACCGGGCGTTCAGCCCGGTGCGCAGGGCGAACCGGAGCGGAGCCCAGAGCGGCCCCTGGTGGCGGTCACTGAGGTACCGGTAGGCGCTGCGGTGGTGGGCGGCGAGCATCCGTTCCGAGGCCGTCGAGGTGGACGCCCCCCCGACGTGCATGACCTCGGCGCTGGGCACGTACACGTTGAGCCAGCCGGCCCGCGCCAGCCTGTCTCCCAGGTCCACGTCCTCGAAGTACATGAAGTACCGGGGGTCGAAGCCGCCGACCGAGTCGAACGCCTCCCGGCGGAAGAGCTGGCAGGACCCGGAGAGCCAGCCGGCGGTCCGCTCGACGACGGCGGTGTCGGACTGCCGGTAGGCCCTGGACCACGGGTTGTCGCTCCAGACCTTCCCGAGGACGGCGTGGCCGACACCGCGCCCCAGGGAGGGCAGGAGGCGGGCGGACGGGTAGACCTCACCGCCGGGTTCCCGGATCAGCGGGCCGAAGGCGCCGCCGCGCGGCCACCGCTCGGCGGCGGCCAGCAGCACGTCGAGGCTTCCCGGCGTCCACTCCAGATCCGGGTTGGCGACGACGACCCACCCGACCTCGTTCCCCAGGCGTGCCACACCGTGGTTCGCGGCCCGCCCGTACCCGAGGTTGCCCCCGGTGGGGGCGAGTTCCACGTTCGGTCGTTCGGCCGCCCGCTCCGGTGCGCCGTCGGTGGACCCGTTGTCGGCGAGGACGACTTTCGGGGTGCGTTCGGTAGCGGCGACCAGGGTGTCCAGGAACCGGTCGATCGTCTCCCCGGGTGAGTAGGTGACGGTGACGACGGCGATGTCGTCACCGTAGGTCGCTGGTTTCCGGCGCTGCGCACTCGACGAGGTCACGGCGGACCATTCTGCCGTGACCCGCTGGTCCGCCCCCGGCCCCCCGTTCCCCGTGACCGTGTCGCGGGTGCCGGTCGGCGGGCCGGCAGGGTCAGCGGCCGCGCCGGTGGATCCAGTCGGCGCGCGCGAAGGCCTCCAGGTGGCCGGCGGCGCACCCCGCCCAGGAGAACTCCTTGGACCGGGTGAGCGCGGCACTGCTCAGGTCGGCGCGCCGCCGGGGCTGGTCCAGCAGTTCGGTGATGGCCTGGGCGATGTCCGCCGCTCCCACCCCGCAGTAGGCGACCGCGTCCCCACCGACCTCGGGGAGGCTGAGGCGCTGGGTGGTCAACACGCAGGCGCCGCAGGCCATCGCCTCCAGCACCGGCAGGCCGAACCCCTCCCCGAGGCTCGGGTAGGCGACCAGTTCCGCGCCGCCCAGGAACCCGGCGAGGTTCCGGAACGGCAGGTAACCGGGCCGGATCACCCGCACCCGGTGCGGCACCGAGTCCAGGGCTCGTTCGACCTGGCCGTCCCAGCCCGGTTGCCCCGCCAACACCAGGGTCGGCGGGTTCACCCGGCCCTGGCACGCCTTGGCGAACCCCCGGATCAGCGAGGGCACGTTCTTGCGGGGTTCCAGCGCGCCGAGGAAGGCGACGTAGGGCGCGTCCCGCAGGTCCAACAGGTGGCGGACCTCCTCGACCTCCTCGGGGGTCGGCGGGTGGAACCGGTTCGTGTCCACGCCGTGCGGCACCACGGACATCGCGCTGCGCCTGGCACCCAGCAGCCGGACGAGTTCGCTGGTCGTCGCGTCGCTGGGGGTGACGCACAGGGTGGCCCGGGCCAGGGAGGCGCGGATCCATCCCCGGAAGAAGCTGGCCTTCACCGAGGAGTGCAGGGCGGGGTCGGTGAAGAAGGTCGCGTCGTGCAGGGTGACCACGCTGGCCACGGGGTTGGCCAGCGGCATCGTGTAGTGGGGCGAGTGCAACACCCTGACTCCCAGCCGACGCACGAGCCGGGGCAGGGTGAGCTGTTCCCAGCTGAGCCGCGCCGTCCTGGTCGCCACCGACTCGGAGGCGGGCACGATCCGGGAGGACGGCGCGGTCCTGGTGTACAGCTCGGCGTCACGGGGTTGGCAGACGACGCTGAGCTGTGCCCCGGCGGCGTCCAGGCCAGCGATCAACGAGTCCACGTACCGGCCCACGCCACCACGGTCGGTGGGCACAGCGGTGGCGTCGATCAGGACGCTGGGTTCGGCAGACCGCACCAGTGAAGCCTACGGCGGCTTCACAGGCGATCCAGCGCCTTTGGCCGAATCAGCGGCCCGCAGTGGGCAGCCCCACGTCCGCACCTGCTGGGCGAGCGGGCCACGCCCGCTTCCCGTGTCCGGGTTCCCGCGCTCCGTGCCCGGCCTCCCCCGCCACCCCGCTCTCGGCTGCCCCCAC
>NZ_AGVX02000311.1 GCF_000239155.1 Actinoalloteichus spitiensis RMV-1378 | reverse complement strand
CCCAGCGGCCCGGTCGGCCCCCAGGGAACCCGGGCGCTGAGCCGGGACGAGTACGCCAGCGGCCAGTACGCGCGGCCGCACGGGGCGGAGCACGCCGGCCCCCCGGCGCCCCCGCCGACGCCCCCTGGCGGTCAGCGTCGCGGCCCGGTCCAGGACCAGTACTCGACCCAGCGCCGCCGGTCGCGGCGGTCCTTCGTGATCTGGATGGCGATCGTCACGGTCCTGGCCGTCGTCATCGGCGTCGCGGCGTGGTGGTTCGGGAGCGGACGCTGGACCAGCGTCCCCGATCTGCGGGGGATGTCCCACACCGACGCGGTCGCGGCCCTGGAGGAGGCCGATCTCGTGCCCAGCCTCGACCACCAGTTCCACGACTCGGTGGAGTTGGGGCAGGTCTTCGACACCGGCCCCGAGGGCGGGGCGGAGGCGTTGCGCGGCAGCCGGGTGCGGGTGCTGGTGTCCAAGGGGCTGCCGGTGGTCCCCGAGGTGGCGGTGGGGGTCTCCCTCGACGAGGCCAACGAGCTGGTGGAGGACGCACAGCTGACCCCGGTGCGGGACGAGGACCTCGACCAGTTCAGCGAGGAGGTCGCCGCCGGGGCCGTCCTCGGTCTCGACCCCGGGGCGGGCACCGAGATGGAGATCGGCGGCGAGGTGCGGGTCGTGCTGAGCAAGGGGCCCCCGCCGGTGCCCGTCCCCGACGTCAGGGGCCAGACGCGGGACGAGGCGGTCGACACCCTCACCTCCGCGGGATTCGAGCCCGACGTGCGGGAGGAGTTCGCCGAGGACGTCGAGGGCGGACGGGTGATCCGCACCAGCCCGGAGGCGGGCACCGAGATGCTGCTGGGCGAGGACAACCGGATCGAGGTGGTGGTCTCCAACGCCGTCCAGGTACCGGACGTGACCGGGCGCCGTGTGCACGAGGCGCGGCGCGACCTGGAGGACTCCGGTTTCTCGGTCGAGGTCGAGTCGTGGTTCGGCGAGGAACGCGGCCGGGTCTTCGGGCAGTCCCCGCCGGGTGGGGCGTGGGTAGAGCCGGGATCCACGGTCACCCTCAACAACTTCCCGATTTTCTGATCGAGACCGGATCGGTGTCGGAAACCGGCGGTTGACAGGATGTACACCCCGTATGCTCACCGCGAGCACACGGCGTTTCGAGGCAGGGAGCGCATGATCGGTAACCGTGGTCGGGTGACGGGCAGGATCGGTCCCGGGCTGGTCGGTGAGGTCATGATCCACGTTCGGGGTGGCGTGGAGGCCTTCTACGCCTACCCCGCCCAGCCCGACGCGGTGATCGAGCCGGGAAACCAGGTCCTCGTGGTCGACTTCCAGCCACCGCGCAACGTGTACGTGGAGCCCTGGCAGTCGATCGGCTGAGCGTGGCCGGCCGACCACGTCACGATGGCGGCAACCGATCGACGCACCCCCACGTCTCATCCACGCCGTGCTCCGCTCGGCAGGGAATCGTCGTTCCAGACATGGGGGTGAGCCAATCGTGCAGGAACAGGCCCTGTACGTGGTGGCCGCGATCGTCATCGGTCTGCTGCTGCTGTTCGTGCTGTTCCGGGTGCTGTGGAAGGTGGCGGAACCGAACGAGGCGCTGATCATCTCGGGCCTCGGGACCGGGGGGAACACCAAGTCCCGCCCGGACAGCATGGGATTCAAGATCATCACGGGCAAGGGGACCCTGGTGATCCCCGGTTTCCAGACCGCGCGCCGGCTGTCCCTGGACACCCACGGCGCCAATCTCCAGGTGTCCTGCGTGACCCAGCAGGGGCTGCCGGTGACCGTGCGCGCGGTCGTCATCTACAAGGTGGGTGACGACTTCGTCTCGATCGCCAACGCGGCACGTCGGTTCCTCGACCAGCAGAGCGGGATGAACAACACCATCCACGAGCTGTTCGCCGGCCACCTGCGTTCCATCTGCGGCGGCCTCACCATCGAGGACCTGATCCACAACCGCGACGCCCTCACCGGAGCCGTCCGCCAGTCCTCGGCCGACGAGATGAGCAAGCTCGGCCTCGTGGTCGACTCCCTCCAGATCCAGGAGATCGACGACGAGTCCGGCTACATCCTGAACCTGGGCAAGCCGCACGCGGCCGCCGTCGCGGCGTCCGCCAGGATCGCCGAGGCGCAGCGGGACCAGGAGGCCACCGAGGCGGAGCAGGCCGCCCAGGCCCGCAAGGCCGCCGCGGTGCGGGAAAGCCAGATCCAGCAGGCGGGCTACCAGGCCGAGGTCGACCAGGCGCGGGCGAAGTCGGGGCAGTCCGGCCCGCTGGCCGAGGCCACCGCCCGCCAGGAGGTCGTCGTCCAGGAGACCCGGGCGGCCGAGCTGGAGGCGAACCTCTCCGAACAGCGGCTGCTCTCCGAGATCAGCAAGCCAGCGGACGCCAAGGCCTACGAGACCAGGACGATCGCCGACGCCGAGCGCGACGCGCGCATCGCGCGGGCCCAGGCCGAGGCGAAGGAGACCGAGCTCCGCGCGGCGGCCGACGCCACCAGGGTGAAGACGGCCGCCGCCGCGCAGGCCGAGGCCACCAGGGCCCGCGGTGAGGCGGAGGCCGCCGCGACCAGGGCCACCGGTGAGGCCGAAGCCGCCGCCGCCCGGGCCAAGGGTCTCGCCGAGGCCGAGGCCGCGCAGGCCAAGGGCCTCGCCGAGGCCGAGGCGATCAAGGCCCGGGCCGCTGCCCTGGCCGAGAACCAGGAGGCGGTGGTCGCGCAGCAGCTCGCCGAGAACTGGCCGGAGATCGTCCAGGCCGGGGCGTCCGCCTTGGGCAACGTGGACCACATGGTGGTGCTCAACGGTGCCGAGGGGGTCGGCGACATGTTCGGGAAGGCGCTCTCGCTGGGCGGCACCGGTCTCGGGCTCGCCCGCACGCTGATGCGCGCCATGCAGGACGAGGACGGCAAGGCCGAGGCGCCGGTGGTCGGTTCCGACGGAGCTGCCGCCGGCGACGCGGTGCGGAACATCCCGGTGGACCGGAGCCCGCTCCGCCACACCGACTCCTGAGCACCACCCCGTCCCGAACCGGCGGGGACGGCCGTCACCACCCGACGGGGCAGCCACCGGGACGGCCCGGCGGGTACCGCCGGTGAACCACGCACGGGCGCCCCCGGG
>NZ_AGVX02000312.1 GCF_000239155.1 Actinoalloteichus spitiensis RMV-1378 | reverse complement strand
CCCGCGCGGGAGCCGGCGGCCCGGTTCCCTCTCGTGCCGCGCCGGCGGCGTTCACCGGCCAGGCGGTCGGGGAGACCGGGCCCACCCGGGATCCCGCCGTGCTGGACGGCGGCGCCCCGGTGCTGGGGCGGGCCCCGTTCACCGCCCGGCTCCCCCGTCTGTCCCCGCCGCGCATCCCGGCCCGCCCCGGCGCGGACGGCGCGAGCACCGGGCGGGGGCCGCCAGGGGTGGCACGGCACTGAGGCGTCCCGAGGGACGGCGACCGCCGCCCCCGTCATCCCAGCACGCGGCCGACCCGGCCGCCGTGCGCGCACCGCAGTGGAGACCACACCGTGCCACCACCCCGCTCCACCCGCTCGACCCGCTCGACCCGCTCAGCGGAGCAGCGTTCGCTGCTCCTCCGAGGACTGCTCGCCCTCGTCGTTCTGCTCGGCGCCGGGACGATGCTGGTCACGACCGAGCCCCGGCTGGGCCTCGACCTCCAGGGCGGCACCCAGATCACCTTGGAGGCCGAGGAGACACCCGGCGGCACCCTGGACGACGAGACGATGGACCAGACGCTGGAGGTGCTGCGCCGCCGCGTCGACTCCCTCGGTGTCGCCGAACCGAACCTGGTCCGGTCCGGTTCCAACCGCATCGTCGTGGAGATGCCGGGTGTCCAGGACCCCGAGGAGGCCCTGGAGACGATCGGCCGCACCGCCCAGCTGACGATCCACCCGGTCGTCGGCCTGGCTCCCCCCGAGGAGTCGGTCCCCCCGGAGGGGGACACCGAACAGGAGCAGACCGGGGAACTGGTGCTGCCGGACGAGAGCGGCCAGCGGCTCCAGCTCGCGCCGGCCGCGATGACCGGTGAGGCCATCAACCGGGCCACCGCCAGGCTGGACGGCCAGCAGGGGCTCGGCTGGCACGTCTCCCTCGACTTCCACGACGGCCGCGGGTGGGCGGACATCACGGGCCAGGCCGCGTGCGCGCCCAACGGTGACCCAGCGCGGCGGGTGGCCATCGTCCTGGACAACGAGATCATCTCCGCCCCGCAGGTGACGCCGGACGTGCGCTGCAACGTCGGTATCACCGGTGGGACCACGCAGATCACCGGTGACTTCACCGAGGAGGAGTCCAACCAGCTTGCCCTGCTGATCAGCGACGGCGCGCTGCCGGTCCAGGTGGAGGTCGTGGAGCAGCGGACCGTCGGCCCCACCCTGGGTCAGGACGCGATCGACGCCAGCGTGCTCGCCTCGATCATCGGTGTCGCCCTCACCGGTCTCTTCCTGCTGGTCGTCTACCGGATGGCCGGTCTCATCGCCACCATCGCGCTCGCCGGGTACACCGCGATCGCCTACGGTCTGATGCTCGCGATCGGCGCGACGTTCACCCTTCCCGGGCTGGCGGGTTTCGTCCTCGCCATCGGTATGGCGATGGACGCGAACGTGCTGATCTACGAGCGGTCCCGGGAGGAGTACGCGGCGGCAGCGGGCACCAAGTCCCCGGTCCGCCGGATGCAGAACGCCGTGACGGGCGGGTTCCGGGGCGCGCTCACCGCGATCGCGGACTCCAACATCACCACCCTGTTGGCGGCGGCGCTGCTGTTCGCCCTGGCCGCTGGCCCGGTGCGGGGCTTCGGCGTCACCCTCAGCGTCGGTGTCGCGGTCTCGATGTTCAGCGCCTTCGTGCTCAGCCGGGTCCTGCAGCAGCTCACCTTCCGGGGTGTGGTGGCGAGGAAGCCCGCGATCAGCGGTATCGCCAGCATCGGTCGGGTCCGCCAGTGGTTCGAGCGGCGGTCGCCCGACTTCTACCGGCGGCACCGCCGCTGGCTGGTGGGATCGCTGGTCGTGCTGCTCGTCGTGGGCCTCGGGCTGGCCGTGCGCGGGCTCAACCTCGGTGTCGAGTACACCGGTGGCAGGTACCTGGAGTACTCCTCGTCGGAGGAGGTCGATCTCGGCGACGTCCGCTCCGAGCTGGCGGCAGCCGGGTTCCCCGACGCGCAGGTGTCGAGCACCGACGACAACGGCATCTCGGTGCGCACCGTTCCCCTGGACGAGTCCGAGGTCGGCCGGATCGCCGACGCGGTCAGCACGGCGGCCGGCGGTGAGGTGGAACAGCTCAGGTCCGACCTGATCGGCCCCAGCATGGGCAACGAGCTGCGGAACCAGGCGATCCTCGCCTTCCTGTTGGCGGTGCTCGTGCAGGTGATCTACCTGTCCTTCCGCTTCGACTGGCGGCTGGCGGTTGCCGTGATGGCCGGTCTGGCGGCGGACATCCTCTTCCTGCTCGGGTTCTTCGCCTGGACGGGCCGGCTGGTCGACGGCGTGTTCATCGCGTCGATGCTGACGGTGATCGGCTACTCGGTGAACGACTCGGTCGTGGTCTTCGACCGGGTCCGGGAGCTGCGCGCCTCGCACCCGAAGGACCCGTTCTTCCGGGTGGCGGGGCTGGCGATCCTCCAGACGATGCCGAGGACGATCAACACCGGCATCGGTGTGTTCGCGGTGCTCGGCGCGCTGCTCTTCCTGGGCGGTGGCTCACTGGTCGACTTCGCCCTCGCGGTGATCGTCGGTAGCTTCATCGGCAACGTCACGACGATCACGGTGGCGTCGCCCTTCGCCGTACTGCTCGACAGGAAGTGGCCGGGCGCGGCGCGTCCCAAGAAGAAGAAGCGTCGCGACGAGAACAGCACCGGCGCCGTCGTGTGATGGCTCTCCTCCGCCGCCACCGGCGGCCCGGGGGTGGTGGGCGGGCCCGGTTCACCTCGGTGAGC
>NZ_AGVX02000313.1 GCF_000239155.1 Actinoalloteichus spitiensis RMV-1378 | reverse complement strand
CCTTCCCGCGCGGTCGGCCTCCACCGGGCCGGACGGCCCCGGCGTCACGGCAGCGGCGTGGAATGTCCGGCTTTCCTCAGATCGTGGTCGTACCCGAAGCTGATTCAATTCTCGTCAGGCGCGGCCAGTGCACGTAGGCGGCGCAAGACCTCCTTGTCGCCGAGGGCCTGGGCGATGGCGTGCAGGTCGGGACTGCGGGTGGAACCGGTCAGAGCGACCCGGACGAGCTGTGAGGCTTCCCGAATCGAGCCAGTGTAGGCGTCGGGGTTTTTCTTGTATTCTTTCGCGGTGGAGGCGAAGCCATGTTTGGCGGCGAGTTCGCGGATTTGTGAGAACCATTCCTGGGGGTCGGTGAGGTGTTCGTAATCGTCCGCGAGGTCACGGATAAACGTGGCAGCGACGACGGGAGCCACGTTGAGGGAGGTGAGGCGATCGTCACTGGCCCCCGAGAGAGAGGTGAATAGCTGGGGGAAAAAGAATCCGTACGTCTGTCGGAAGTCCGACCATTTACGAAGATCTTTTCGTGGGTTGTCGACGCCTTCGCGTTCGATGGCCAAGGCGCGTAGGGCGAGATCGCGTTCAGCGTCGAGTACGACGACCAGTTTGGGGTCGTGTTCAGCGGCCCATGTGCGGACGGCGTCGAAGACTTGGCGGCTGGTGAGGGTACCGATGTAGTCAGCGCTGATGTCTTCGAGCTTGGCCAGGTCCACCAGCGGCCCAGCACTGCCGCACTGGTCGAGCTGGATTGGCGCCTCCAACGCTTCCTCCAGTGGGAGTTCGGCGAGCCGACCGTTGGCCAGGCCACGTAGGTAGTAGAGGATCGCGTGAACCGGGTAACCGGCTTCGATGTAGAAGCCGACGCTGGCTTCAAAATCCTTGCGCTTGGACAGCTTGCGCTTGCCGCCTGGAATCTTCTTCATCAACGGTGCGATGTGTGCGTAGGTGGGCAACGTGAACCCAAGCGCGTCGAACAGCTGCATGTGCAGCGGGACAGAGGAGATCCACTCGTCACCACGAATGACCAGATTGACCCGCATCAGGTGGTCGTCAACCACGTGTGCGAAGTGGTAGGTCGGAAGCCTCAAGGGATTGGCCGACGACTTGAGGATCACTGCGTCGTTACGGTTGTCCTCCGCTGACAGCGGGCCGCGAATCGCGTCGATGAACTCGGCACGTGGCTTGGGCATGTCCGGAGACCGGAAGCGCACCACGTACGGCGCTCCTTCATGCAGTTTCGCCTGCACTGCTGCCGGATCCGCATCGCGCCAGATCGCCCACCTGCCGTAGTAGCCGGTTGGCAGCTTCGCTGCCTCCTGGCGCTTGCGGATGTCCGTGAGCTCTTCTTCGGTCGCGAAGCACAGGTACGCCTTGCCCTCACGTAGCAGTTGACGCGCATAGCTCAGATAGATCGCCTCGCGCTGTGACTGGTGATAGGGGCCGTAGACGCCATTATTGTCGTCCTCGTCGGCACGGACGCCAAAAAACTCGAAAGCGCGCCGCAATCGTTCGACTGCGCCGTCCACGACACGGGTCTGGTCGGTGTCCTCGATCCTCACCAGGTAGGCGCCCTCGGACCGGTGCGCGATGCTCTGGTTGATCATCGATACATAGATGTTGCCAATGTGCACGTAGCCAGTCGGCGAGGGTCCGAATCGGGTGACGTGGGCATTCTCGGGAACCTGCCGTGGGGGATACCGTTCCTCCCACTGGGCAGGTTCAGGAAGATCAACGGGAAATAGTGCGTCAATCTCGGCGCGGTCCAGCATGGCCTCACGGTCTCCAGTGCAGCTAATCGGAACGGGACTTCAGTCTACCAATCTGCGGGATCGGAAGCGTATCCGGTGATGGTGTGCGCGCTAAGGAGTGAAGCTCCCGGGAACGGCCTCTCGTTGGCCAGTGTCGGGACGATGCACGAACCGGCATGCTCTCAGCGGAGCGCCCCCAGTCGCGGCGGTACTGTGGCGGCTCTCGGGTGACGATGAGCATGGCCGGACGTGTCGCCTTCCTCAAATTATACTTCGTGGTCAGGCCATGCACCACGACCAGTGGTACATGATGACGAACCTTCTTGAGAAGTCCACTGAGCTCCGCGTTCGCCCATCCGAGCGCACAACGCTGTGGGGCGAGCAGCGTGAGCGTCTCCTTGCTCGCTAGTGTTGTGCCATCCGTACCTCATTCTTGTGAAGCTGTTCGAGCGCGGCACACTTCCTCTTGGTCAGCTGACAGCCAGGAGTGGTGTACGGATGTGCGTGCTCGCGCAGGTGACGAACGACTCGGTCGGTAACAGGAGGCCGAGTAGACGCAGGGCCGGTGTCCGGGACGTGGACACGACGTCGTACCGGCAGGAAACCTGGGAGCGGAAAAGCTTAGCGCGCTCGCCGAGTGCACGATCGGGGGTCACGAGACGTCTCCGGGCAGCTCGGTGATCGTGCGTCGCGCTGCCGCGAGTCGGTGATCAAGGGTGCCCTGATCTCGGTGCCAGTTCCAGAGCGAGTGGAAGTCTGGACCCGTTGACAGGCCACACAGAATCCAGCGCAGCGTGCAGTGCGCCTCGGTCGGCCTCGTTCCAGTCCGCACCAGGTGCTCGAAGGCATCCTGGGCTGAACGCTCCAGAAGGGACACCGTGGCGCTGACCCCGATCGGAGGCGTCACGTGGCTGAACCGCTCGTGCGCCATCGCGGACACGAGCTCGTAGTGGACGTCGAGTGGTCGAGGGTACGCGGTGAGCAGTGCGCCAACATCGTGTGTGGCAAGGTAGTCTGACGTGATCGTGTCGTCCAGCGACCGGCAGTGCAGCTCGAGATCATCCGTCAGTGTCGTGGAGTCGAGCCTCGTTGAGACTTGACGGTCGAGCTTTGCGAGGTATTTGTGGTCCAGTAGAATTTTGGATCTGCGATCCGAACGGACTTCCACTCTCGATGATAGCATCTCGAAAGACGTGCAGCCGAAGTTTTTTCGGAGCAGCGAGCTCGCGATGTATTCGAACAGGGTAGCTCTCCGCAAGCATGTCCGGAGCAAGTCCTGCACCCGATCGGTTCCTTGGTCGCCGATCAGCTTGGGGAGGTAGTAGAAGCTGGGCGGCGTTCCTCCCAGTGCATTGACTATCGCGCGTTGCACGGGTTCCGCTGAACACTTGTCAACTCCTCGCACGCACAGGTTCACGCCGGTGTCGAAGTCGTCGATCGCTGATGCGAAATGCCACAACGGCCAACCGTTGGTGCGCATGATCCTGATGGATTCGCTCACGGCGCCGGCCGTGGGCATGAGCTGCTCGCCCCGAACGTGGATGACCGTGGAGCCGTCTGCGAGAGTCTCGGCAAGGCCGACGTTTCGTAGAGTCGAGGCCACTTCGTGGTAGCGCGGCAATCGCTCGCTCTGCCGGATGATCCAAGGCTTCCCGTTCAGATTTCCAAGGGAGTGAAGGGGGATTCGTGCGATCTGTTCGAGCTCTTCGATCAAGGGTTGTTCGAAATGTCGACGACTGCGTTCCTCGTTCGTGTCGTCGATGCGTACGAGAAGCCTCGCGGGAACGTCGGCCGATTGAGCTGCACGGACCAGGAACGCCGCTGCGGCTAGGTGTGTGCGCACCGCACCCAGGCGAAAACTCGCAGCGTTGGGCGAAACACCGATCCTGCCGACCAGCGGGCGCGGGCTGTGGGGGCTCACGCTGACTCGCGTTCGACGAGTGACGTTGTCGTCAGTTCGATGATGCGGGAGGCACTTGCCGTGTCGTCAAAGCTGCGCGCGAACGCGCGTGCTACCTCGCCCATGTACTCGCGACGGGCCAGTGTGCGCTTGAGTCGCGCCCACCATTCGCTGGGTAATGACGTCGTCTCGGCCAGAAAGTCATCGTCCGGGACCGCTTCGGGCACTCCGCCGAGGCGAGTGGCAAGGACCGGGACACCGAGCGCTGCGTACTCCAACGCGGAGATGCAGAAGGTCTCGGTGAAACCGGGCACCTCCCTGGTTGGCAACAGGGCGGCAGTCGATGCCGCACGCAGGCTGTGGAGGCTGGTTGAGCTCACGTCGTTCATGACGAAGAGGTTCGGGAGTTTCTCCCGACGCCGTTTCAGCTCGGGGTCGATCTCGCCGCTTCCGGCGATGACGAACTGCACCGGCGACTTCTCGAAGAGAGCGAACTCGGCCACGTCGACGACCAAGGTGTTGCCCTTCTCCGGCGACAAGCGGCCGATGCTGGACACGATGGGACGTTGCGGATCCAACCCGAGCGACGCCAGATCGCTGTCCCTGGTCCTGCGGGCAGGTGGTGTGAACGCGACATCGGGAAGGCCTGGATACCTGATGTGGATGCGTTTGGCTGCGGCCTCCGCCACTTGTCCGCCGTACGAGCTCTCAACCGCGCGCACGAATCGGTCGGCGGTGTAGCGGGACACGGAACACAGAACGTCGGCGTCGAGGAAGTCTGCGATGAGAAGAGCAGCCTGCTTATCGTCGACGTGCTCACAGATCGAATTGAGTACGTCGCTTCCCTCGATGCTGTGCACCACAGCGGGTCGCTTGCCGTATCTCGCCAAGGCCCGAGCTGCCCTGTTCGCCGCCCCGGCGTGCGGATCGACGTAGTAGGTGAGCAGGGCGTCCACCTCGAAGTCGAGACAAACACGGACGAGCTCAGCCGACATCGCCTTGACGAGGTGCCCGTCCACCGCACGGCGGTTCTGCGCGGTCCGCCCGACATGGTGCACCAGTACTTCGTTCCCAGCGTGATCGCGTGGATCGTGGGAGGTGCCGCAGTACGTGACTTGATGCTGCACGTTACCGGTGATCCGTGCGAGTGCACGGTTGTTCCACAGCGCCTGTTGGGCGTGCCCCGAGCGGTACGGTGGGTACTTGCTCAGCGTCGCGAGAGTGAGACCGCGGCTCACGAGGTTTTCACCACTGGCAGATGAGGGTGGCGTGACCGGATGTCATCGAGTTGGAACTCGAGACGAAGAGCGTTGCTGAACGCCTCAGTCGCGATAGAGATGACACGCTGCTTCACGGTTTCGTCCGTCGGGGGGGTCCGTACGACAGCTCGCCACGGGTCAGTCAACGGCCGTCCGTTTTGGGAGGCAAGGTAGACGGAGTTGGGTATTCCAACCTGAGTCCAGATTCCATTGCTTGCGGCACGTGCGCAGCCGTCATAGACACGGCCCGTGAAGTAGACCGGGTTCTTCCCCCATGGGGCATCGAGGGACATTGGAGATCCCGTGCTGATCAGGCCGTTCGAGCGATTTCCTCGACCAACGACGCCTTCGTCGCCATGTTCCAGGGCTGTACCAAGACCCAGAAGGTATATGTCGCCCGCAGCCACGTCGTCCCGTGTGTTCAGGTGCAGTTCGAACTCATCGATGTCCGGCACTTCTTGGAAGATGGAGGCGAGCAGGTCGCGAGTGCGATCTTTGATCGAGTCGTAGTTCGATCGCGATGCAACCGCTGATGCGAGCACCGGTACGCAAGCTGTGGCCTCCAGGCGCGAACCAGTTCTGGATGCGAGGATCTTCACATCGCTCCCCGTTCGACCCGTAAGGCAGAGTTGGTCGAACAACGCATGTTCAGCCTTGAGGACTGCCGCCTCGAGGGGCGTGTGGGGCGCGTTCGCCACGGACAGGCTCGTGTCGTTCGCGCGTCGGAGCTTGACGTCGGGAAGATCTGCGAGTCCTCGAGGCGCCCACCAGTGCCACCCCTTGGCTGATGAACCTGAGGACGGATTCGTGTTGTCGACGATTTCCCAGTGGTTGTCCTCGACCAGGGGCAACACAAGCGGCAGGTAATTCCTCACCGCCTCGCGTGCGATGTCGAACACCGGGATCTCCTGCCCTCCAAAGCTACGGCTGAACCGCCCATTGAGGAGGATCCGGAACTTCCGGACCTGGGTATATCTGCCAGGAGTCGCCCGAGCCTCACCGCCCAGCAGGGTCAGTTTGTCGACGTAGTGGTGGAGGACTGCGCCGAAGTTCTCGATGCAGTAAGCAGCATAGGTGTAGGAGATGATTTCGGCCAGGGCGTCGGCCAAACTGTCTGGATGTCCGCGTCCCTTCTTTTCGATGAACTCGAGGGAGCGAGGGAATGGCTGCTCGGAGATCAGCTCAAACATGGCCATCCTATCTTCGGATTGAAGTGGAGCGGTACCTGACCCAACAGCGACTCGGGCGGAAGGTTCGAAACTGAATCGCTGGTGTTCGGCACGCGCTGCTGTGTGTCGGTGGGCCGTCGTGCTGGCCGGGTGGCGGCTCATCCCACTTGCGTGGATCTGCGCATAGCTCGCGGCTCAGGCGTCAGTGGAGTAAGGATGTCCAACCCGGTGCTGCCCGCAACACGTCAGGCGGTCGAAGCCGGAGGTGCGGTGGGTGTCGGTACGGCGTGCGGTAGTCGCCGGAACATGACTGGCAGCCAGGCACGCCATCCGTTGGCACTCGTGCGTCTCTCTCAGGTCGCTTCGTCCTCCTTGGCCGGGGCGGTGGCGTCGGGGTTGAGCCACACCAGCCGCGCCCGAATGTGGCTACCGAGATTGAACATTCGAAGAACATCTTCCGGGGCTCGTAGGCTCATCCGCGATGTGCGTTCGACCGAGACGATTTCGGCGCGATCGGGGAAGGCCATGCCCCAAGCGACGATTCGGCCGTCGACGCGCTCGCCGTACTCCTGTACGACGGCGAACAGCCGGGGCGCTTCGTCGGCAACCATCTCTTCCAGAATCGCCGCGAATTCCGGCTCCTCGCACATTGGCGATAGCTCGGCAGGATTCGGTACGAAGGCGTCCAGTGGGTGCGCGTGTGTTCGCTCGGGGTCGTGGTCGACATGGCTGGGCTGCCGGGTGCGTGTGAGTGCTGCGGGCATCGAATTGTCTCCATCCATCGAGTTTCCAGGTTCCGGGGTGGCTCGGGGCAGCCGTCGTCACGCCAGCGCTGCTCGTTGGCATCGTGAGCGCCGTAAAGCACGAGGCAGCCGGGGCAGAACACGTGCGACATTGGTGCCGGCGGGTGGGTCAGCCCTGCCAAGAAGCCAGTTCAGGGCGTTGTCGGGTCCCGAAGTGGTGCTCAGACGACCGGCTGTCCTCGGTAGGACGGTGGTAGCCGGCGGTCGCTTCGGCGGGGTCAGGGTGGGCGAGTCCGCTGGAGTGTTACGCGAGGTATTCCACGTAGTCCGCGCGCATCCGCCAGAGGCCGGGGCTGATCAGCGCTCTGTCTCGAGCCACATCGGGCAGGGGTTTGAGAAACAGCGTGATGACGTGCGCGGCCGAACTCATGCGGGGGCGGGTACGGCTGGGACGGCGTGCTGGTGCTCCTCGCACGTGACGGGTTCATCCAGTGCGAAGACGCCGTCCCAGAGCGTGGCCCGTAGGCGTTTTGCCTGCAACCGCTCCAGTCCGGCGACCTCGCCGGGTGTGAGGACCAGCGCCACCCGGTCATCCTCGGTAGCCAGCACGAGCATTTCCCGGGGTCGGCCGGGTGAAACTTCGGCGCGCTGCCATCCACTGCCTGAACTTGCGCCGCGTTCGCCACATGTTCGCTCTCCGCTCCCCGCGCCGACCTTCGCTGCTGGACGGCTGGTGGTACCGGCGAAGCCGGCCCAAATCGGGGGTCCGGCCCGGCCCCGCCGGGGCTTGGGCGCGTCGGACAGGCGTAACACCGCGGCTTACCGGCGCGTGAGCGCTCCGTCCGGCGCCTGATCGACTCTGATGTCGACACCAATGTAACGTAGCTTGTATATATACAGAGGACCATACATCCATCGGGTGGTTCTGCTGTCGCGAGCAACTACGGGTGCGACACTGTGTGCGATCTGGCAGGGATACGGGAGGACAGCAGTGGCCGACCACCGCGCGGATCCGTCCGCATTGCGCTTCCTGATCGGACACGACCTCAGAAGCGCCCGCGAGCGTGCCAAGCTGAAGCAGACGGAAGCGGCCAAGGTGCTCGGCTGTAGCCAAGCGAAGATCAACTACCTGGAGAGCGGCAAGACGCAGCAGAAACCCGACGAGGTCACCGCGCTACTCCGGGCGTACGGCGCGGACGTGGAGCACGTCGACCGCATGGCTTCGTTGGCCGCGCGTGCCGATCAGGGCACCTGGTGGGCGCCGTTCAGCGACGCGTTGCCCAACTGGTTCAAAATCTTCGTCGGGCTTGAAGGGCTCGCCACCGCCGAGTTCTCCTACGAGTCGCTGTTGCTGCCCGGACAACTCCAAACGCCGGACTACGCGGCCGGACTGTTGGTGGGCAACCTCCGCGTGCCGCCGATGGACGCCCCGCAGGTCGTTCGCGCACGGATGGCGCGACAACGGCTCACCGACGACACCAACCCGCTGCGGTTCCGGGCCGTGATCGAGCAGTACGTCCTTGACCGTGTCGTCGGCGGCCCACAGGTCATGCGAGCGCAGCTGGAACACCTGCTCAACCTCATGCGGCGCGACAACATCGAACTGCGCGTCATGCCGGTCAGCGTCGCCGTCCATGACGGTCTTGACGGGGACTTCCTGCTGCTGGACTTCGGCGAAGCCCAGAGTATTGGCTACATCGAGTATCCCACCGGAGCCATCTACGTCCAGGACCAAGATCAAGTCTCGGCGTATACTTTGTCGGCGGACCGGCTGTGTGCCGCCGCGCTGTCGGTGTCCGATACCGCAGATGCCATCGCCGCGCGCATCGAGACCTTGGCAACCAACTCGGAGGACTGAGATGACCCCCGCAGAGATGACTCCCGCCGGCCGCCTCGCGTGGCGGACCTCCACTCGCAGCAGCAACGGCGAGAACTGCGTCGAGGTCGCCCCGGTAGCCGACGGCGTGGTCATCCGGCACAGCAAGAACCCCGCCGTAGGCACGATCTCCTTCCCTTGCGACGCCTGGACGGCCTTCATCCGCGACGCCTCCGAAGAGGGCCGCGCCAGCGCGAACGGGGTCGCCTCCATCACCAGGATCGGCACCGACACCCTGGTCAGGTCGCTCATCACCGAGGTCGAATTGCGCTTTGACGAAGACGAGTGGTCCGCCTTCCTCGCCGGGGTCGCCAACGGCGAGTTCGACTTCACCAACCAACTCGCCATCGCCTGATCACGACCGAGAGAAAGCCATGTGATGCCGGTACGGCAGCGGTCGATCGGCATGCTGCTCGACCTGGTGCTTGACAACGCTCGCGTTCCTCGCGGCGGATCACGGTGGACTCCCCGTTGCCCAACGATCTGGTCCTGCGCTACTGCGACGCGGGCGGATCCGGCAGCTGGGCCGCCAGGCGTGACTACACCCGCCTCGGGTGACGCGAATGGCCTGCCCGTCCAAGGGATGACGACACGATTTCGTTGATCTGGGCCTGGACACGGACGACCAGGAGCTAGCTCAAGCCGCCGCGGGCGCGGGTGGGGGTGTCGACGAGGGTTCCTCCCGTCTC